>NZ_JAPMOU010000018.1 GCF_028858535.1 Spartinivicinus poritis | reverse complement strand
TTGATAATCCATTATGAATGCTCGAGTATACAGCTTTTTGCCTGCTAACATAGTCCCCCAGGAATCCATATAGAGCCTAAATTTATATTGTACACTTTCATTTTTAGCACATCCTTCAGAAGAATTTGAGCAAGAGCTTAACACTGGTGTAATTAAAGGAATAAAGATAACCAGTGATATGAATATCGTTCGTGGCTATGATGCACAGTCACACCCAGAACTTATTGAAACTCAAATTCGAATGAAAGTAGGTAGAATGGATGTAATAAAGAGTGGAGGTAACTGGAAACACTTGCAGAAAGCTATTAAGTACGCAAATTCACTTGACTCTCCTTTTGTTCGTGTCTCGTTTACTGATGAATCTGGAGCCAGTCATACTGCTACACTAAGTAGTGATACAGAAAATCTTTTAGAGTTAGACAAATATGTTAAAAAAAGAAAGATTGAAGGCTTTGGGAAATCGTTACATACGGCATTCCCAAATATTCATAATGGAATTAGAAACAAAATGCTAGAGTTAGTTAGCAATGATTAATTTTAACCATATAAAATTTGTTATATATCAATTAACCAGGCCTTTTTCTTATTTGAGCATAAAGCATGAAGATAAGTGGTATTATGACTGGCTTACTCCTTTAGTTTTAACTATTTTAACGTTAGCTGTATCAGTTTTTTATATACCTATACAGTCAATAACTGGCTCTGAAGGTTTGGTTAGCGATATTACTTCATTTATTTCTAACTTGCCTGGTTTTTTTATAGCCGCATTGGCAGCTGTAGCTACTTTCAACAAACATGATATCGATCAACCTATGGCTAATCCACCTAAAATAGAAATATTTTATCATGGAAGCTATTTAATGATAGATATGACAAGGCGCAGGTTCCTTTGTGTTCTTTTTTCTTATTTAACCGCTGTAAGCATATTTCTTATTCTTGGGGCAAAAATAGCATTAAAAATTGAAATATCAGAACAATTTAAAATACCTTTGTCATGGGTTGGTTTTGGTATTTTTAATTTTCTTTTATGGCAAATGGTCCTTGCGACAATCCTTGGCCTTTATTATTTGGGTGAGAGATTACACACACCTCAATAATACATTCAAGTACCATCCTATAGAGCTTAATAGTTTTAACTAAGCTCTGTAGTTAATTTCTTTTATCATCCACAACTTTCCCATCTCTAACAAGTAGTTTATAGCTGTAAAAGGAGGCTCTATGTCTAAACCTATCTTTGCCTGGATGGGCGGCAAGCGCCGTTTAGCCAAGCATATCTTACCGTTATTTCCTGATCATACCTGCTATGTTGAGCCATTCTGCGGCGCAGCAGCATTATTTTTTATGAAGGAGCCATCAAAAGCTGAGGTATTAAATGATACATCATCAGATGTGATTAATTTATTTAGGGTAGTACAGCACCACCTTGAAGAGTTTATCCGCCAGTTTAAGTGGGCTTTAGTTAGCCGTCAGCTATTTGAGTGGGTGAATAGTACACCACCAGAGGTATTAACTGACATACAGCGAGCAGCACGCTTTTACTACCTGCAACAGCTAACCTTTGGTGCTAAACCCACCGGCAGAAACTTTGGCACCAGCACTACCACACCATTAAGATTAAATTTAACCAGGCTGGAAGAAACCCTATCACAAGCACATTTAAGACTGGCCAGGGTAACCATTGAACACTTGGACTGGCAGCAATGTGTTAAGCGCTACGATCGAGAACACACCTTGTTTTACCTTGACCCACCTTACTGGGGTACCAGTGACTATGGTGGTGAGTTTGGCTTTGGCCAATATGAAGCCATGGCAGAACTAGCCAAAACCAGCAAAGGCCGATTTGTGATTAGCATTAATGATCATCCTGAAATACGGCAGGTATTTGATGGGCTGAAAATTAATGAGGTCAAAATAAATTACACTGTGGGAGGTAACAACAGAAAGCAATCAAAAGAGTTAATTATTTGTAATTAATCAGCCCAGGTTAAAACCTAGGCTCAATATCACCAGTTCCTACCTCGCCTAAATACCTTAACGCTTTTAGTTCTTCTGGCTCTACAATGCTGACCCCGCCTATTGTTTCAATAACAATACCAGTCTTTTTCGACAAGGCTGTTAGTTCTTTGATGAATTGCTGTAAGCGTTGTTCTTCGGTTGGGGTGGCTGGTTTCATCATGCTCTCCTTGCTGGTGTTTGTTTACATATCCAGACTAACTCTGGTCTAAACACCCAGCAAGCAGAAGTGTTAATTATCTGCGTCTGTGTGGACGAGCAAGGTTAATAGTATTAAACACCAAGATAGAGTAGTATGCGGCGTCTAATTGACTTGTAGTTATTAAGTAAATTTGACGGAGTTACAACGAATCATCTAAAGATGGTTTTCTCTATCGAGTAATTTGTGTGTTTGGTTTTCGATAGTGCCTATCTCTCTCTACCAACACACAAAATAGAGGAAAGTCTATGAAAATGTACGTTGGCAACCTGCCTTATAGTGTAACAACCGATGATTTGAAAGAAGCTTTTTCCGCTTATGGCACAGTAGCAAGTGTGGACCTTATCACTGATCGTCACTCAGGCGAGTCAAAAGGCTTTGGTTTCGTTGAAATGGATAATAACTCCGAAGCTGATGCAGCCATCAAAGGGTTAAATGGCACTTCTTTGCAAGGCCGTAATATCAAAGTAAATCAAGCGCAGCCTAAATCTAATAGCCGTCCTCAACGTAAAAGGTATTAATTTTTAGCTACGCAATCCTCCCTATAGGGAGGATGCCATTGCTTGGAAATTGAATGTCTTAAACAGTGCCTGATGTAAAGGTTTTCCTTATACTTGATAACTACCTATTTAAACAAGCAGATAAATGATCAAAAATTAATTTTGAATGTTGATTAATAAAATAAATATGGTTTCTAATAAAGTTTAATTCTTCTTTTAAAATCACTGCTTTTTTTACCTCCTTAATTGGCTTTAGATATATACCTGTTGGTGTCTGGATAGTATTGTTGTTTTCTCCTTTATTAATACCTTGAGTTGCTATCTTGGCAACTTGTGTTTCTTCTTGAAAATTTCCCCAAGGCTTCACTCTAAAAGACATGTTATATCCTTAAGGCACTAGCTAAGCACTTAAGTCCAAGCTGTTGATAAGAGAAATTACAAGCAATCATATGTGATGTAAATCATATTACCCTGAGCAATAATTAGTCATTTAGAAAAATGCTAAATAGTATGGGCTTATTGCGTTATTTTTTTGGCATTTCGCCAAAACCAGGAGTGAAATTCATAGTAAATATTCGCAATAGGTTCATAATGAAAAAATTATGAAGAGAAGTACCAAAGTAAACCAAGAAGTAAAGGCGATTGGAGATCGACTTAGACATGCCATCAATAACCATTCGCTTTCAATTGAGCAAATAGGACAGCAGGTAGGGCTGAGTTCAACACAAATCTATGATCGAATGAGGTATGGCAACCTTAGACTGCATGAAGCGATAGTGTTGAGTCGACTACTTGGTGTTGACCTGGAGTGGTTGGCTACTGGGCATGAGGAAATACCAAGCCTGGATGGAATTTTGACCAAACTCATCGAGCTTCACGAAACCAAACCGCAAACGACAGAGAGTTTTCTGGTGATGGTTGATCGATTATGGCGAGAGGAAAAGTTTGGTCGGTAGCTATAACGATCTGTAATCCTAAGAGCTGCTTGTATAAAAGTCAGCTATCAAAGAAAGCATATTTGAGGGTGAATTCAGTGCGATTTAGGGGAAATCCAGGGGAAGAATCGGGCCTTAAATATGGGATATTATGACAATTCGATATAGTTTTTGTGAATATGTACTATTGATAAGTAATTGATTTATAAAGAGTTTATGGAAGTTTGAAGAATTTTAAGAAATGTGGAAGTGGTGGAGGCGGCGGGAATTGAACCCGCGTCCGCCAGCTCTCTGCCTTCGGCTCTACATGTTTAGATTCGTCTATTTAGTTAGCTCAAAACAACCCGACGATCAGGATGTAATAAGCGAGCCTGAAAGTTAGTTTAACTGATCCGCCTCAGGCATGCTTCACAGCGATCTTGTTTAAATTGACAGTTGAAACCAGCCAACAAGTAAGCCAATTACAACCGCTAGCTGGGTATTAAGCAGCTAGAGCGCCTTGAGCGCCGAAGTTATCGTCGTTTGCGATTACTATTTTGCAGCTTTTGATTTACGAGATTGGCTGCCATCTCGACATGCACCTGAAGGTTTCGTAACCGTCGTCGAATCCAAATCGCCCCCGAAACCTTAATGGATATTACGTAAGATAAGGGTTTTAACTGTAATTTTCAACCCTAAAATAAAACTAGTGGCGCATAAGTCGTTGCTTTTGTTTCTGCCAGTCTTTTTCTTTTTCTGCTGCTCGTTTGTCATAATCCTTTTTACCCCTGGCAACTGCAATTTCGCACTTAACCAGATGTTTTTTCCAATAAAGAGCAGTACAGATGCAGGTCTGTCCCTTTTGTTGGGTAATAGAAAATAACTTAGCTAGCTCTTTACGATGAAGTAATAATTTTCTGTCTCGCTGCGGGTCTGCTACAACATGGGTGGATACAGTGCTCAATGGAGTAATATTGGCACCTACCAGCCAGGCTTCACCATCCTTTAGTAAGACATAGCTATCCACTAGTTGTACTTTACCTGCACGTAGGCTTTTTAGCTCCCAGCCGGATAAGGCTATCCCCGCCTCAAACCGTTCATCGATATGGTAGTCGTGGCGAGCTTTTTTATTGAGAACAATTGTACTGCTGGACTGACCAGACTTTTTCTGTTTCTTTACCATAGTGGCATATTATACGGTTATATAACAAAATGTGCTATCACTCTGTGGTATATGTTCTTGTTTGACAGGGGTAAATGACTAAAATGCCACATCTTAACCTGTTAAGCATTGCTAGTACTAAGCTCGCTATGCTTTATGGGGGGTAAATACGCCAATTACAACTACAAGAGGTTACACATGGCTGAAGCGCATAAGGCTGTAAGTGGGACTTGGGCCACGCGGTGGACTTTTATTTTGGCTGCTACTGGGTCGGCAGTCGGTTTGGGGAATATCTGGAAATTTCCATATATCACTGGGGAGTACGGGGGAGGTGCTTTTGTTTTAGTTTATTTAGCATGTATTGCTGTGGTGGGAATACCCATCATGATGTCAGAAGTATTAATTGGTCGTCATGCTCGTCGTAACCCTATTAATGCGATGGGTGATCTCGCAGTAGAGTCTGGATCAACTAGGGCATGGAGCTTAGTTGGTTGGATGGGCGTGCTGGCTGGCTTTCTTATTTTATCTTTTTACAGTGTGATTGCAGGCTGGGCGCTCAATTACACTGCTGATATTGGTATGGGGCTATTTAATGGTGTGAATGCCGAACAAACCGGAAAAATGTTTGGTGATCTTACCAGTAATCCGGGCCGATTAATTTTCTGGCATTCCCTGTTTATGATTTTAACGGCCATCATCATTGCCAGAGGTATTCATAAAGGCTTGGAAAACAGTGTCCGCATTATGATGCCTGCACTATTTGTGCTGTTGCTGGTCATGGTTGGGTACAGCGTAACCAGTACTGATAAGTTTGGAGAAGGTTTACAGTTTTTATTTGCCTTTGACTTCAGCAAATTAACTGGTGAAGCGATCTTAGTTGCAATGGGGCATGCCTTTTTTACTTTAAGTTTAGGAATGGGCGCCATTATGACTTATGGAGCCTATATGCCTAAGCAGGCATCAATTGGTGGTACAGTATTAACAATTGCGGTACTGGATACGCTGGTGGCATTAGTTGCTGGTATGGCTATTTTCCCAATTGTATTTGCAAACGGTCTTGAGGCTGGTGCAGGGCCAGGATTGCTGTTTGTTTCGTTACCACAAGCGTTTGGTAGTATGGCTGGTGGACAAATTTTCGGTACGATATTCTTTTTGCTGGTTTCGATTGCAGCACTTAGCTCAGCGATTTCGTTGATTGAGCCAGCGGTTGCTTATATTGTTCAGCAGCATAATGTTTCTCGGCTAACTGCAACAATTTGTTTCAGCTTGATTGTGTGGCTACTTGGCTTAGGTACGGTCTTCTCATTTAATATCTGGTCGGAAGTTAAGCTGTTTGATAAAAACTTCTTTGATCTGTTAGATTTCTTAACAGCCAATATTATGTTGCCATTGGGAGGCTTACTCATTTCCATATTTGCTGGTTGGATCTTAAAACGCTCCGTTGTGTTGAATGAGCTGGCGATGCAGAATTTAGTTCGCTTTAATACTTGGCGGGCTGCCGCTCGAGTGTTTTCACCTTTGGCTGTACTTGTGATATTTGTGACTACGTTGTATAAAGCATTTAGTTAATCACGTATTTATTTGCCAGTAATTATTTGGATTGTCATAAACAATATGACACAAATCAGTCGTTCAGCCCTGGTCCTTTATTCGGCCAGGGCAATGTTTAATCTAGTAAATGATATTAAATCTTATCCTCATTTCCTTCCTTGGTGTGTCGATACCGCCATCCATCAGCAAACTGATGAGTTAGTAGAAGCAACCCTTTATTTAGCAAAAGGCGGACTTAAGCATAACTTTACTACCCGCAATAGGCTTGAGTATGGAAGTGCCATTTATATGGAGTTGGTGGAAGGCCCTTTCAAAAATTTAACTGGGCAGTGGGAGTTCCTTCCTTTAGAAGAGAATGCCTGTAAGGTGTCGTTAAGCCTGCACTTTGAGTTTTCAAGTAAGATGATGGAAGCTACGCTAGGCAGTTTGTTTAACGGAGCTGCTAACACCATGGTAGATGCTTTTTGTAAGCGAGCAAAAGAGTATTATGGCTGAAGAAATTCAAGTAGAGGTGGCCTATGCGTTGCCGCATAAACAAAAGATTGTCGCTATGACTGTCGATAAAGGAACTACAGTCTATGATGCTGCTCGTCAGTCAGGGATAGATCAAACATTTCCTGAAATTGACTGGGAAAGTTGTAAGTTTGGTGTACTAGGTAAAGCAGTAGCCAAGCCTAAAGAAAGAATGCTAGAGCAAGGTGAGCGGGTTGAAATATATCGTCCGTTAATAGCTGACCCGAAGGAAGTCAGGAAAAAGCGCGCTGCTCAAGCTAAGCAAAAGCGAGAGGCGGAGCATTAGTAGTATATCAGTAGTGGCAGGATACATTAACTTGATGGTTTCTAGGCAATGTATCCAGGTCTATCCACACTTTCTTTACTCTACCCAACGGCTTTAAGACTAAATAGCAGTTAAGTTGCAAATAGCTATTCAATAATATCCTTAATAACACCTTCTTCAATCGGCGTTACAGTGGATTCTTCTGTTGACTCAGCTGAAATCTGTGGTTGTTCAATTGCTGGAGGTGGCTCAGGGCGAAAGTCTCCAGTGAAATGACTGAGCTTACCCTCAGAGGAGAAATAAAGGCTTAGCGTTTCTTGTACGCGTGATTTTCCTCCAGGCTGGTAGCTATAAATATAATCCCACCGATCCTGTTGAAATGTATCAACTAATAACGGTGTTCCCATAATGTAACGAACTTGACGTTTAGTCATTCCCGGCCTGAGTTGATTGATCATTTCTTGGGTTACAACATTGCCTTGCTGAATATCAATTTTATGCACGCCAGGAAAACTGATAGTTTGATGTTGGCTGTCGCTAAATAAAGAGCAGGCAGATAAAAATGTTAAGCTTAATAAAGTTATGAGTCGCATTATGGTCTTTTGCATCTTGGATAGACTTCCACTATCTTGGGTCAAAATGTGATAATACCTTACTTCTTGGCATCTGCTAAGTGCACTGTTTATATAGGATAGGGTTGTGGAAAATCAAGAGTTACGAAAAGCGGGCCTCAAAGTTACTTTACCACGTGTAAAAATTTTGCAAATTCTCGAAAGTAATGAACAGCGTCACATGAGTGCAGAAGATGTATATAAAGCACTAATGGATGCTGATGAAGATGTTGGGCTAGCAACTGTTTATCGGGTTTTGACTCAATTTGAAAGTGCTGGCTTGGTGGTCAGGCATAACTTTGATGGTGGCCACTCAGTTTTTGAGTTAGCACATGGGGATCACCATGATCATATGGTTTGTATGGAAACTGGCGAAATTGTTGAGTTTTGTGACAAGGATATCGAACGGCTGCAACATGAAATTGCAGAAAAGCATGGGTTTGAGCTAATCGACCATAGCTTGGTGCTCTATGTTAAGCCAAAAAAATAGCAAAATAGCGTAAGCCTTAATCGATAAAAAAGCCGATGTAAGTCGGCTTTTTTATTTCTTATTAAATGTTAGCTCAATAAATCAATACTGCGGACAGTTTTATAGGTGTTGTATGTTAGTGTTTACGGGGGGAGTGCTCTACTCTCATATACTTTATTGCAAGATAGCCTGAGGCTTAACATGCAATAAACTCCTCCTTCCTATGGTACATGGCCTGTAGAGCAATGTTTTATAATTCAAAAACTGTCTACAGTATTGTAAATACAATAATATTTAAATTAGTTTGTTTGTGCATTAAGTAGCATTTCTTCTGCATAGGCTAGCGTTTGGTCTGTTAGCTTTACTCCGCCTAGTAGACGGGCAATTTCAGATACTTTTCCTGTAGGGGTTAGGGTCTCAATTTGAGTAAATGTCGTATTATTTTTTATTGCCTTTTTTACATTAAAATGATGATGGCCTTGTGACGCTACTTGAGGTAAATGAGTAACACATAGCACTTGCCCTTGATTGCCAATTTGGCGTAATAATGAGCCAACTACTTCAGCGGTAGCGCCGCTAATACCGACGTCAACTTCATCAAAAATGAGTGTTGGAGTTGTGCTGGTTTGCGCGGTGGTTACCTGAATAGCAAGACTAATTCTGGATAACTCACCTCCAGAAGCAACTTTTTGAATGGGTCTTAATGGTTGTCCTGGATTGGCTGTTACTAAAAACTCAATACTATCTAGACCTGAGGCTAAGGGCTTGGTGCTGGATATTGCGTCTATTTTTACCTCAAACTGACCTTGGGGCATACCTAAACGATTGATTTCTGAAGTAACTGCCTTGCTCAGTTTATTTGCAGCTAGTTGCCTTTTTTTTGAGAGTTTTACTGCTAATTGAAAATACTCATCAGCTAACTTTTTGGTTGTCGTTTCCAGCTCTGCAATTAGTTCATCAGAAGCAGCTAAGTGGTTTAACTCATCTTCTAACTGCTGCTGAAATGCGACAAGTTCTGTGGGGTGAATACGATGCTTGCGGGCAATATCGTATATACAGCTCAGCCGATGCTCTATTTCTTGTAAATGTTGTGGGTCAGCTTGTGACTGATGAATGACTTGTTGTAAAGAAGACTCTGCTTCTTCAACTTGAATCTGGGCATTGATTAATAGTTGCTGTGCTTCTAATAATTGTTGATTGTCAGTGTTTAAACTGGAAAGCACTTGTAGTGAATGATTAAGTAATTGCAATAAATTGGCTGATTCGCTTTCGCTGCAAATACCTATCACTTGTTGGCAGCTTTGTTGTAAAGAATCAATATTACTTAACAGCTTTTGCTCTTTTTCTAAGGCGTCTACTTCTCCTTCATGTAACTCAAGAGTCGCCAATTCGCTAAGTTGATATTCAAGTAGTTGTTGCTTGGCCTGCTGCTCTTCAGACTGACGTGTAATAATTTCAAGTTGCTGGGTTTTTCGTTGCCATTTTTTATAGGTGGTAACCAGTTGCTGATAAAGCGGCGTAAGCTGGCCATACTCATCCAGAAGCTGGCGATGACAGTCTTTTTTTAATAGGGAGTGATGAGCATGCTGGCCATGAATTTCCAGTAATAAACTGCCAAGCTCTCGTAAGTCTTGTAGGGGGGATGGGCTGCCATTGATGTAGCTACGTGATCGCCCTTCACGACTGACGACTCGACGTAAAATGCACTCGTTTTCGTATTCACTCTCAAGCTGTTTGGCTTTTAGCCAGGCCTGTGCCTCAAAGCAGTTGCTCAACTCAAATGTGGCAAGAATTTCTGTTTTATCAGCGCCGTTGCGAACTATGGTCGAGTCGGTACGCTCCCCTAAGGCCAACCCTAAGGCATCAAGCATGATAGATTTTCCTGCCCCTGTTTCACCAGTAATTGCAGTCATGCCTGTGGGAATATCAAGTTCTAGCTGATCGACAATGGTAAAGTTTTTTATTACAAGTTGGGTCAGCATGTATATAGCCCTCTGAGCTAATAAAAGCTATATCACTTAAAAAGCCAAGTGTTTGCTTGCTTGAAAGGACATAGGCGTTTATCAAAGAATTGCTAACTGTTTGTTTATACAGTATATACGTTTATACAGGTATTTGTGTCAAGTCGCACGGTGATTTTTTTGGAGAAAGGGTATGACAAAAAAAGAAGCCAGAGCTTGGTTGAAACCTAAACCTTTAACCCCATATAGCACCAGTAAGAGGCTTTAGGGCATAAAACTCATGCGAATGATTACTTTTGAGGAGAACCTGGGATGAGTGAAGAGAAGTCAGTACCGAATGAGCAAGAAGAGGTTGCTAACAATGATCAAGTTAATACCCAGCAAGCTGAGGAGCTAGGTGCCGGTTCTGATGAAATAAGCTCTTTAGATGAACAAACCCAGGATGCAGCTTCTCTTGAAATATTGCAGCAGCAGTTAGACGCAGCGCTGGCAGAAGCTAAGGAAGCAAAAGATCAGGTTTTGCGCGCACAGGCAGAAATGCAGAATGTTCAGCGTAGAGCAAAACAGGATGTTGAAAAAGCACATAAATTTGCCTTGGATAAATTTTCTAATGAGTTGCTACCAGTGGTTGATAGTTTGGAGCGAGCACTAGAAACGGCAGCTCCTACTGGGGAAGAAGCCAGTAAAGCAATGCATGAGGGTATTGAACTAACCCTAAAGATGTTTTTGGACGTGCTTAAGAAATTTAATGTTGAGCAACTTGATCCAGTTGGTGAGCCATTTGATCCTCAGTTTCACGAGGCAATGGCTATGCAAGAGAGTCAAGATGCAGAGCCTGGCACTGTGTTGGCTGCTATTCAAAAAGGTTACACCTTAAATGGCCGCTTAGTTCGCCCAGCAATGGTGGTTGTGTCTAAAGCCAGTGCAACAAAAATTGATGAAAAAGCTTGAAATTAACTAAATAGCACACATATTCAAAAGCAAGATTTAGTGGTTATCACTGGCAAAGTTACCCAACCTGCAAACAGCGATAATCGAGTTAACGCTAGAATATTTCATATCTCTGCTGGTTGGATGGCAGAGAGGGGAGAGCTGAAATGGGCAAAATAATTGGTATTGATTTAGGAACTACAAACTCTTGTGTTGCCATTATGGATGGTGACCCAAAAGTTATTGAAAATGCTGAAGGTGCACGCACAACGCCTTCTATCATTGCATTTACTGATGAAGGTGAAACCTTAGTTGGTCAGCCAGCAAAGCGCCAGGCGGTTACTAACCCTGATAACACTTTATTTGCAATTAAGCGTCTTATAGGCCGTCGTTTTAAAGATGATGTTGTCCAGAAAGACATCAAAATGGTGCCTTATAAAATTGTAGAGGCTGATAACGGTGACGCTTGGGTTGAAGTAAAAGGCGATAAAAAAGCACCGCCGCAAATTTCTGCTGAAGTGTTGAAAAAGATGAAGAAAACAGCAGAAGATTACTTAGGGGAAACCGTAACTGAGGCAGTTATTACGGTTCCTGCATACTTTAATGATTCTCAACGTCAAGCGACTAAAGACGCGGGTCGTATTGCTGGTTTAGAAGTAAAACGGATTATTAATGAGCCAACTGCTGCTGCACTGGCATATGGTTTAGACAAAAAGCGTGGTGATTCAACTATCGCAGTATATGACCTGGGTGGCGGTACCTTTGACGTTTCTATAATTGAAATTGCAGAGGTTGATGGCGAACACCAGTTTGAAGTGTTATCAACTAATGGAGACACCTTCCTGGGTGGTGAAGACTTCGATTTGCGCTTGATCGACTACTTGGCTGATGAATTCAAAAAAGAGTCTGGTATTGACTTACATAATGATCCACTGGCTTTGCAGCGTCTAAAAGAAGCGGCAGAAAAAGCTAAAATTGAGCTTTCTTCCAGCCAGCAAACGGATGTCAACCTACCTTACATTACTGCAGACGCCTCAGGGCCTAAGCACCTTAATGTCAAAGTCACTCGTGCAAAACTAGAGTCTTTAGTTGAAGACTTGGTAGAAAGATCAATTGAGCCATGCCGAATTGCTTTGAAAGACGCTGACTTAGATATCTCTGATATTAACGAAGTTATCTTAGTGGGTGGGCAAACCCGGATGCCTTTGGTTCAAGAGAAGGTAAAAGCTTTCTTCGGTAAAGAAGCACGTAAAGATGTAAACCCTGATGAAGCGGTTGCTATGGGTGCTGCTATTCAGGCGGCTGTATTGGCAGGCGATGTCAAAGATGTCTTGCTACTTGATGTTACACCACTGACTTTAGGTATTGAGACAATGGGTGGAGTGATGACCCCGCTTATTGATAAAAACTCAACTATTCCAACCAAGAAGTCGCAAGTATTCTCAACAGCAGAAGACAACCAGACTGCCGTAACTATTCATGTTTGCCAGGGTGAACGGAAGCGTGCGCAAGAAAACAAGTCACTTGGTCGCTTTGATTTAAGTGATATTCCACCTGCTCCACGTGGTGTGCCACAGGTTGAGGTCAGCTTTGATATTGATGCAAACGGCATTTTACATGTGTCTGCAAAAGATAAGGCAACAAACAAAGAGCAATCTATCGTTATTAAAGCATCTAGCGGTTTGTCAGATGATGAAATTGATAAGATGGTGAGTGATGCCGAAGCGCATGCTGAGGAAGATCGCAAGTTCGAAGAGCTGATTGGTGTGCGTAACACAGCTGACTCCATGATTCATGCAACTCGTAAGACTTTAGAAGAAGCAAAAGATAAAGTCGCTGCGGACGAAAAAGAAAATATTGAAAAAGCCATTAGCGAGCTTGAAGAAGTCGTGAAAGGCGATGATAAAGAAGCGATTGAAGCAAAAACAAAAGCACTAACAGATGCTTCTGCTAACCTGGCACAAAAGCTGTATGCTGAGCAATCAGCTGAAGGTCAGGCGCAGCAGCCGCAAAATGAGGCTGCCGGGGATAAAAAAGCTGAAGATGCTGTTGATGCAGAGTTTGAAGAAGTTAAAGATGACAATAAGTAGTTGCCTTTGGCAAACGTGTTATCTATAGCAGTCTGACCAACGCGGGAGGGATCTCCCGCGTTGTTGTTTCTGTGATAAGGAGACTGCACTGCATTATTATTAACCAGTGAACTAACTGGCAGGTTATTGTTTATGGCCAAGCGTGATTACTATGAAGTGCTCGGGGTCGCCAAAGATGCCTCAGAGCGAGATCTAAAAAAAGCTTATCGCCGGATGGCGATGAAGTACCATCCCGATCGTAACCCTGACGATAAGGATGCTGAAAATAAGTTTAAAGAGGTCAATGAAGCCTTTGAAATCTTATCTGATTCTCAAAAACGGGCTGCATATGATCAGTATGGCCATGCAGGGGTTGATCCTAGTCAAGGTGCCGGAGGATTTGGAGGCTTTGGTGCAGGAGGCGCTGGTAGCTTCAGTGATATTTTTGGTGATGTCTTTGGGGATATTTTTGGTGGAGGCGGTGGTGGTCGTAGCCAAAGTAGTGTTCAGCGTGGCGCTGATTTACGTTACTCCTTGGAGCTAGATCTAGAAGAAGCGGTTAAAGGTGTAAGCAAAAAAATTCGCATTCCCACTCAGGTGGAGTGTGGCACCTGTGATGGATCAGGTGCGAAAAAAGGCTCTAAGCCTGAAACCTGTACAACATGTGGTGGTGTTGGCCAGGTCAGAATGCAACAGGGCTTTTTCTCTGTACAGCAAACCTGTCCTGCCTGTCATGGTAGTGGCAAAGTGATTAAGGATCCATGTCACTCTTGTCACGGCTCTGGAAGAACGGAAGAATATAAAACGCTATCGGTTAAAGTGCCGGCAGGTGTTGATAGTGGTGACAGAATTCGTTTAGCCGGTGAAGGGGAAGCTGGGTTTAATGGAGGCCCTCCTGGTGACTTGTATGTGCAGGTTTATGTTAAGGATCACCCTATCTTTCATCGAGATGGCAAGCATCTTTACTGTGAGGTGCCGATTAGCATCATCGATGCAGCCTTGGGTGGAGAGCTAGAAGTGCCTACCTTGGATGGTCGAGTCAAACTGAAAGTGCCACCCGAAACCCAAACCGGCAAACTGTTCAGATTAAGAAATAAAGGGGTAACACCTGTTCGTGGTGGTTCTCAAGGCGACTTACTGTGTCGAGTTGTGGTAGAAACACCAGTAAATCTTACAACCAAGCAAAAAGAGTTGTTAAAAGAACTGCAAGACTCCTTTGAAGCGGAAGGCCATCATCGTCAGTCGCCAAAAAAGACTTCGTGGTTTGAAAATGTCAAAAACTTCTTTGGTGACATGAAGGTTTAGGGGGAGTGAGCATGACCCGAATAGGGGTGGTAGGTGTATCTGGTCGAATGGGTAAAGCACTGGTAGAAGCTTGCCAGAACGACCAGCAAGTTGAACTTACCCTGGCTGTACAAAGAGCTGGTAGTAGCTTGATTGGTGTTGATGTCGGTGAGTTAGCGGGCGTTGGCAAAGTTGGCCTGACTGTAGTTGATAATCTTGTAGAGCAGATCAGTCAGGTTGATGTGGTAGTCGACTTCACTCGCCCTGATTTTACCTTAGCTAATCTGGAAGTTTGTAAGGCCCATAATAAACCAGTGGTTATAGGCACCACTGGCTTTTCTGAAGAAGAAAAGCAGCAAATTCAGCAGGCAGGAAAGGCTATTCCAGTGGTATTAGCACCCAATACCAGTGTCGGAGTGAATTTGAGCTTGAAGTTGTTGCAACTGGTGGCTCAAGTCATGGGTGATGAGGCTGATATTGAAATTGTGGAAGCCCATCATCGCCATAAAGTGGATGCGCCTT
This sequence comes from Spartinivicinus poritis, assembly GCF_028858535.1. Lineage (NCBI taxonomy): Bacteria > Pseudomonadati > Pseudomonadota > Gammaproteobacteria > Oceanospirillales > Zooshikellaceae > Spartinivicinus > Spartinivicinus poritis. The sequence goes on along the minus strand of NZ_JAPMOU010000018.1, from coordinate 99,089 downwards.
CTGGTACAGCCTTGCGAATGGGTGAAGCCGTTGCAGATGCCCTTGGTCGGGACTTATCCAAATGTGCGGTGTATGGCCGTGAAGGTATCACAGGTGAACGTGACCCTCAAACCATAGGCTTTGCCACTGTACGTGCAGGTGATATTGTGGGTGAGCACACGGTTATGTTTGCAACTGAAGGGGAGCGCCTGGAGATTACCCATAAAGCCAGTAGTCGCCAAACCTTTGCGAAAGGGGCGCTAAGAGCCGCGAAATGGCTTAAGCAGCAACCAGCTGGCTTTTATGATATGCAGGATGTGCTGGCATTAAATTGATTTTTTGCTAGACCAAGCAGGTAGGTTCATATAGAATCCGGTCAATTTGTGCCGACTGAACGGTTTAGGTTTGTAGTAGTTGGTGATTGTTTATAATTAAGTCAGTTGTCGACTATATTTATTTCATTAATTAGTGCAAGCCTTAAAAGCTCTTTATCAATGAGTAAGTTATTTAAAAGGCGATATTAAATATCCCCAGAAAATAGCTACTCGCAGAAAAGCGAGATGAAACATTTGTTTGTTACATCTCGCTTTTTTATGGCCTACAAAAATGTTTGGTTAATTTATTTACAGGGGAGATTTTCATTGGCTAAGGCAGCAATTCTCGCTCTCGAAGATGGCAGTATTTTTCGGGGGGTTGCCATTGGCGCTGATGGTTACGCCAGTGGTGAAGTAGTTTTTAATACTGCAATGACAGGCTATCAAGAAATTCTCACTGATCCCTCCTATGCCCGCCAGCTTGTCACTCTTACTTATCCTCATATTGGAAATACCGGTACTAATCAACAAGATGAAGAATCCTCCCAAATTTGGGCAGGTGGCTTGATTATTCGTGACTTACCGTTATTAGCCAGCAACTGGCGAAATGAGCAGTCTTTATCAGACTACTTAGTTGAGCGAAATATTGTTGCCATAGCTGATATCGATACACGCCGGTTAACTCGTTTATTACGAGAGAAGGGGGCGCAAAATGGCTGTATTATTGCGGGCGATAATCTAGACGATGATAAAGCAATTGCTTTGGCAAAAGACTTTCCTGGCTTAAAAGGAATGGATTTAGCTAAAGAAGTGACTACCAAAGAAAACTACAGCTGGACTGAGGGAACGTGGGAGCTTATTAGTACTGCTCATGTTGCTCACAATACTCAGCCTTACCATGTAGTAGCCTATGACTTTGGTGTTAAGCGCAATATTTTACGGATGTTGGCTGATCGTGGCTGCCGTTTAACTGTTGTGCCAGCAACCACACCTGCTGATGACGTGTTAGCAATGAAACCTGATGGTGTGTTCCTATCTAACGGGCCTGGTGATCCAGAGCCTTGCGAGTATGCAATTGCAGCAATTCAAGCTATTTTGGAAACTGAAATCCCGGTTTTTGGCATTTGCCTTGGGCATCAGCTATTAGCACTAGCTGTTGGTGCTGAAACTGAAAAAATGAAGTTTGGCCATCACGGAGCAAACCATCCAGTTCAGGATTTAACGACTACAAAAGTCATGATCACTAGCCAAAACCATGGGTTTGCAGTAAAAGAAAGCTCCCTCCCTGATAATGTAAAAGTAACTCATAAGTCATTATTTGACGGCTCACTACAGGGAATACACCTAACTGATAAGCCGGCATTTAGCTTTCAGGGGCACCCTGAAGCAAGTCCAGGCCCCCATGATGTAGCGCCACTATTTGACCACTTTATTGAGTTAATTAAAGCCCGGCGTTAATAGGTAGTGGAAGTAGATAGGTAACCCTGACCATTTAGTTTTGTAGTGTAGAGATAGCCATGCCAAAGCGGACTGACATCAAAAGTATTCTGATTTTAGGGGCTGGGCCAATTGTGATTGGCCAAGCTTGTGAGTTTGACTATTCAGGGGCCCAGGCCTGTAAAGCACTTCGGGAGGAGGGGTATCGAGTCATCTTGGTTAACTCCAACCCAGCTACCATTATGACTGATCCTGTGATGGCGGATGCTACCTATATTGAGCCAATCCGTTGGGAAACAGTCGCTAAAATCATCGAAAAGGAAAAACCGGATGCTCTGCTGCCAACTATGGGTGGGCAAACGGCTCTTAACTGCGCGCTGGATTTGCACCGCCATGGTATTTTGGAGCAATTCAAAGTAGAGCTGATAGGTGCTAATCATGATGCTATTGATAAAGCTGAAGATCGCCATCGCTTTGATGAGGCAATGAAGGCTATTGGTTTGGAAACGCCAAAAGCGGGTATTGCCCACAGCATGGAAGAAGCTTATCAAGTGCAGGCTGAGGTTGGCTTTCCTTGTATTATTCGTCCGTCTTTCACTATGGGTGGAACAGGCGGTGGTATTGCCTATAACCGTGAAGAGTTTGAAGAAATTTGTCAGCGAGGCCTGGATTTATCACCAACCAATGAGCTTTTAATTGATGAGTCGCTGATTGGCTGGAAAGAGTACGAAATGGAAGTTGTTCGAGATAAAAACGACAACTGCATTATTGTTTGCTCGATTGAAAACTTTGATCCGATGGGTGTTCATACCGGTGATTCAATAACGGTTGCACCTGCGCAAACGCTGACTGATAAAGAATATCAGTTGATGAGAAATGCATCAGTTGCTGTGCTCCGGGAGATTGGAGTAGAAACTGGAGGGTCTAATGTACAGTTTGGTATAGACCCGAAAAATGGCCGAATGGTTGTCATTGAAATGAACCCAAGGGTTTCTCGTTCCTCTGCGCTGGCCTCTAAAGCAACTGGCTTTCCAATAGCCAAAATAGCGGCAAAGTTAGCAGTGGGTTATACCTTGGATGAGCTGAAAAATGACATCACTGGTGGTGCAACACCTGCTTCTTTTGAGCCAGCTATTGACTATGTGGTAACCAAGATTCCGCGCTTTGCTTTCGAAAAATTCCCTCAGGCAGATGCCCGCCTAACTACACAAATGAAGTCGGTGGGTGAGGTGATGGCAATTGGCCGTAACTTCCAAGAGTCAGTACAAAAAGCATTGCGAGGTTTGGAGGTAGGGGTCGATGGGTTTGATCCCATCCAGGACCTGAATGCTGAAGATGCGCTGCAGACGTTGAAATCTGAGTTGGTTACCCCAAAAGCAGAAAGAATATGGCATGTGGCTGATGCATTTCGGGCTGGGTTATCTATAGATGATGTTTTTGGGTTTACCAAGATTGATCGCTGGTTTTTAGTGCAAATTGAAGACTTGGTTAAGGTTGAGGAAAGTGTTGCCAAGCTGGGGCTTCATGAAATTGATGAAAAGCTGACTTTCCAGCTGAAGCGTAAAGGCTTTTCTGATGCGCGTCTGGCTGAGTTGTTAGGTATTAGTGAAAAAAGCTTCCGAGAACACCGTCAGAAGTTTGGAGTGAGGCCTGTGTATAAAAGGGTGGACACATGTGCAGCCGAATTTGCTTCTTCCACTGCCTACATGTACTCCACCTACGATGAAGAGTGCGAGGCAGCGCCAACCGCTAGACCTAAAATTATGGTGCTGGGTGGCGGACCAAATCGAATTGGCCAAGGTATTGAATTTGACTACTGTTGTGTTCATGCGGCTTTGGCACTCAAAGAAGATGGCTACGAAACCATCATGGTTAACTGTAACCCTGAAACGGTTTCAACAGACTATGATACTTCCGATCGGCTGTACTTTGAGTCAGTCACTTTAGAAGATGTACTGGAGATCGTTGAAGTCGAGCGACCACAAGGAGTGATTGTACATTATGGTGGTCAAACGCCTCTGAAATTGGCTAGAGGTCTTGAGGCCGCTGGTGTGCCCATTATTGGTACTACCCCAGAAGCTATTGATCGTGCAGAAGACCGTGAGCGCTTTCAGCAAATGATTGATCGATTAGGGCTCAAGCAGCCAGCCAACGGTACTGCAAGAAGTACTGATGAGGCGGTCACCATTGCAGCAGAAATTGGTTATCCCTTAGTAGTTCGCCCTTCTTATGTACTTGGTGGTCGAGCAATGGAAATCGTAAGTAATGAAGAAGAGCTGCAAAAATATATGCGGGAAGCGGTTCAGGTTTCCAATGATAGCCCTGTTTTACTAGACTTCTTCTTGAACCGTGCCATTGAGGTAGATGTTGATGCGGTTTGCGATGGTAAAACGGTGGTGATTGGTGCCATTATGCAACACATTGAGCAGGCGGGTGTACACTCAGGTGACTCAGCTTGTTCTCTGCCTCCCTATAGCCTTAGCAAAGATTTTCAGGATCAAATCCGTGAGCAAGTGAAGCGAATGGCGCTTGAGCTGGGTGTAGTCGGTTTAATGAATGTGCAGCTGGCAATTCAGGATGACGAAATTTATGTCATTGAAGTCAACCCAAGGGCTTCACGAACGGTACCATTTGTTTCAAAATGTATTGGCCGCTCGTTAGCAAAAGTAGCAGCGCTGGTAATGGCTGGTAAGTCATTAGCAGAGGTTGGTTTTACCGAGGAAGTAATCCCCCCTTATTTCTGTGTGAAAGAGTCTGTTTTCCCGTTTAATAAGTTTCCGGGAGTAGATCCTATTTTAGGGCCTGAAATGAAATCAACAGGTGAAGTAATGGGGGTGGGTGATAGCTTTGCCGAAGCTTTTGCTAAAGGGCATCTGGCAGCTCATGCTATGCTGCCAACAGAAGGCAAAGTTATTATCAGTGTTAGAGATGAAGATAAGCCACGAGCGGTTGATGTGGCAAAGGTGCTTATTGCTCAAGGCTTTAGTATTTACGCAACCGCTGGCACAGCAAAAGCTTTAGAGTCAGCTGGCCTAGTAATTCAGCAAGCAAATAAAGTGACTGAAGGCCGTCCTCACTTAGTTGACATGATTAAAAATGATGAAATCTCGCTAGTGATCAATACTACTGAGGGGCGTCAAGCTATTGCTGATTCTTATATGATTAGGCGGTCGGCGTTACAGCATAAAGTGCCTTACTCTACTACATTAGCAGGAGCTGAGGCTGTTGCTCAGGCAATTCAGTTTGGTCCTGAGCGAACGGTGCGTCGGCTACAGGATTTGCACAAAGGTATTATGAATGAATAGGGTTCCAATGACTGTCCAGGGTGAACGTGCCCTAAGGGATGAGTTAGAACAGTTAAAAGGGGTTGAGCGCCCAAGAATTATTCAGGCAATTGCCGATGCTCGAGAGCATGGTGATCTTAAAGAAAATGCTGAGTACCATGCAGCGAGAGAGCAGCAAAGCTTCACTGAAGGACGAATTAATGAAATTGAAGCGAAATTATCGAGCGCTCAAGTGATTGATGTTACCAAGATTGCCAAGACGGGTAAGGTGTTTTTTGGTACTACTGTTGCGCTGATTAATTTGGACTCGGATGAAGAGATGGCGTACCAGATAGTAGGCGAGGATGAGGCGGATATTAAAAGCAATAAAATATCCGTTAGTTCTCCCATTGCTCGAGCCTTAATTGGTAAAGAGGAGGGTGATGTTGTTCTGGTTAAGACGCCGGCTGGTGACACTGAGTATGAAGTTGCTGAGGTTAAGCACCTATAAACAGCGTTGCTAATAAATAAAAAAGCCCCTTCGAGTTGGGGCTTTTTTATTTGGGCTTTTGACTGCTTAGCTGCGCAATAAGTTTGATAAAGCTGGATTGGGTTCTTTGGCCGGTTTGTAGATGAGAGCAATGTTGCCTATGGTCTGAATAAGTTCAGCATTAACTTCTTTACAAAGTTCATTAATAAATGCTTTTTTTGCCTCTCTATCTCCCACTGCAAATTTAACCTTGATGAGTTCATGATCAGCTAGAGCGCGAGAAGTTTCTTCTAAAACCCCTGTTGAGAGTCCATTGCTAGCAATGGTAACCACTGGCTTGAGATTGTGGCCGATGGTGCGGAAGCGCTTCTTTTGTGCAGCGGTTAAAGCCATGTAAATGATTCCGTAAAACTTAAGTGATGTCTCATAGTAACTTGGAGGAGCATACTGTAAATAAAAAGCATACACCATTAAAAAGGTCGACGATAATACAAGAACAGTTAGGTTGTTGCATAGTGACTCAAGCGAAATAGTAAGCAAGAGCAAACCAAAAATTTGATAGCATAATCGTTTGGCTGTTAAAGGCCCTCTATTGCTTTTATAATGTTACCATTTATTTATCGATATAATTTTTTAATGAGAATTGTAGGTTATGGGGCGGTCAAAAAGCAGTAATCGTTGGCTACAAGAGCATTTTTCTGATCAGTTTGTAAAACAATCACAAAAAGATGGTTACCGCTCCCGAGCCAGTTATAAATTGCTGGAAATTCAGCAAAAGGATCACTTAATCAAACCTGGTATGACTGTGGTTGATTTAGGGGCAGCCCCTGGGGGGTGGACTCAAGTGGCTGCAGAGTTGGTTGGCGGTAAAGGCAAAGTAGTTGCATCTGATATTTTGCCAATGGACCCAGTTGCTGATGTCAGTTTTGTTCAAGGTGACTTTACTGAGGATGTAGTTTTAGAGGAAATTCTGGCTGCAATTGGTGCTGATAGAGTAGACCTTGTAATTTCTGATATGGCCCCCAATATGAGTGGTATGAAGGCCGTTGATCAGCCTAAAGCTATGTATCTGGCTGAACTAGCACTGGACTTGTCATTGCAAGTGCTGAAACCGAAGGGGTGTTTTTTAACAAAAGTATTCCAAGGTGAAGGATTTGATCAATATTTTAAGGCGATGCGAGAGGCTTTTGCTTCAGTGGTAACTCGAAAACCATTGGCATCAAGATCGCGTTCACGTGAAGTTTATCTGCTTGGAAAGGGGTTTAAAGGTTAATCAGCTTCGGTAATAGAGTTAATAGCGCTAAACTATAGATGAGAAACTGTTTCAAGTAATGGATCTGTAGTAAGGTATAGCACCATAAACTTTGGCTAGTGCTATTGTTTAGCATGCTCGTGGAACGATTGTAAAATAGCGTGCCGCTTTAAAGAGAGGTTCAGTTGTTCATAACCGATATCTTTATCTCAGCCGCATAATTACAAACAGACCGAGTGACTGTTAGGCTTGTTCGCTCGAAGAGGGTAGCCCGTTGAATGATATGGCAAAGAATTTAGTTTTATGGCTAATAATCGCGTTGGTATTGCTGACAGTATTTAAAAACTTCGGCAACATGCAGTCATCAACCAAAGAGCTGACCTACACACAGTTTGTCAACTTGGTGGAAAATAAACAGGTTAGTAAAGTCGTTATTGATGGTTTTACGGTAACGGGCATACTAAATGGCAGTGAGCGTTTTGAGACTAACCTTCCTCCCACTATTCAAGATAACAAATTAATGGATGACTTGTTGTCTAACCAGGTTGAAGTGGTTGCTAAGCCGTTAGAGAAGCAAAGTATTTGGACTCAGCTACTAGTTGCTAGCTTCCCTATTTTAGTCATCATTGCAGTATTTATGTTCTTTATGCGCCAGATGCAAGGTGGCTCGGGAGGTCGTGGTGGCCCAATGAGTTTTGGTAAAAGCAAGGCGCGCTTGCTAGGTGAAGATCAGATTAAAACCACCTTTGCTGATGTAGCAGGTGTTGATGAAGCCAAAGACGATGTTCAAGAGCTGGTAGAGTTCTTACGTGATCCAGGCAAGTTCAAGCGCTTAGGTGGTCGTATTCCTCGTGGCGTATTGATGGTAGGTTCGCCAGGTACAGGTAAGACACTATTAGCTAAAGCTATTGCGGGTGAAGCAAAGGTACCATTCTTTACTATCTCTGGCTCTGACTTTGTTGAAATGTTTGTTGGTGTTGGTGCTTCTCGCGTTCGCGATATGTTTGATCAGGCCAAGAAACAGTCTCCATGTATTATTTTTATTGATGAAATTGATGCAGTTGGTCGTCATCGTGGTGCTGGCCTGGGTGGCGGGCATGATGAAAGAGAGCAAACCCTTAACCAACTGCTAGTCGAAATGGATGGCTTTGAAGGTAATGAAGGTGTGATTGTCATTGCTGCAACAAACCGTCCAGATGTGCTTGATCCAGCGCTATTAAGGCCCGGCCGTTTTGATCGTCAAGTCGTTGTGCCTTTGCCTGATATTCGTGGTCGTGAACAAATCCTGAAAGTTCATATGCGAAAAGTGCCCTTAGCTGATGATGTTAACCCGTCTATTATTGCTCGTGGTACCCCTGGATTTTCAGGAGCTGACTTGGCCAATCTAGTTAATGAAGCTGCTTTATTTGCTGCAAGAGCGAACAGCCGCATCGTCTCAATGAAAGAGTTTGAGTTGGCCAAAGATAAAATCATGATGGGTGCTGAGCGCAAGTCCATGGTGATGAGTGAGAAAGAAAAGCTAAATACCGCTTATCATGAAGCTGGTCACGCGATTGTAGGAAGGTTGGTACCTGAGCATGACCCTGTTTATAAGGTGACTATTATTCCAAGAGGTAGGGCGCTGGGTGTTACCATGTTCCTGCCTGAAGAGGATCGTTATAGTCAAAGTAAGCAGGCACTTACTAGTCAGATATGTAGCTTGTTTGGCGGGCGAATTGCTGAAGAGATAACGCTTGGTGCTAATGGTGTTACTACTGGTGCCTCTAATGATATCCAGCGTGCAACTCAAATTGCTCGCAACATGGTCGCCAAGTGGGGCTTGTCTGAGAAGCTAGGCCCCTTGATGTATGATGAAGATGAAGGTGAAGTCTTTTTAGGGCGCAGCCAAGGTGGTTCTCGACTGAATGTGTCGCCTCAAACTGCAAGTATTATTGATGAGGAAGTGCGTTCTCTGATTGATGAGTGCTATGCAACAGCAGAAAAAATCCTCAAGGAGAACAGAGATAAGCTGGATTTAATGGCTGAAGCGCTGATGCAATATGAAACTATTGATACTCAGCAGATTGATGACATTATGGCTGGTAAAAAACCTCGTCCTCCTGCTGGCTGGCATGATGGAGACTCCTCTGGCGGGGGCGCTGTGACTGATCTTGATAAAAAGCCCGAAGATAAAGGGACTAAAGCACCAGACCCTTCTATAGGTGGACCTGCAGGCGAGCATTAGTGCTCGCCTTTGCTTTTACTTTAAACCTTCCCTCCTAAGTAGCGAATAAACTTCTGAAATTGTGTCATGACTCAGCTATTAGCCTGTGGCAATCGCTCTCTTGATTTAAGACAGCCCCATGTAATGGGGATTCTCAATGTGACGCCAGACTCATTTTATGATGGGGGTGCCTATAAATACTTGGATCAGGCCTTAGTCCAGGCTGAGAGAATGGTAAAAGAAGGGGCTAGCATTATTGATGTTGGAGGTGAGTCAACACGGCCTGGTGCAAAACCTGTCAGTGCCTCAGAGGAGCTGGACAGAGTAATTCCTGTTGTTGAGCAAATTAGTCAGCAATTAGATGTGATTGTATCTGTAGATACCAGTACACCTGCTGTAATTACCGAAGCAGCTAATAACGGGGCAGGGCTAATTAATGATGTGAGGGCTTTACTGCGTGATGGTGCTTTACAAGCTGCAGCTGATACTAATCTGCCAGTTTGCTTAATGCATATGCAGGGTGAGCCTGGGAATATGCAGAGTAACCCGAAATACTTATCAGTAGTTGATGATGTAAAACAGTTTTTGCTGGCTAGAATCAAAGCTTGTGAAACAATTGGAATTAGTCGTTCACGGTTGGTTCTTGATCCAGGCTTTGGCTTTGGAAAAACTGTAGAACATAACTTTAGTTTGGCGAAACATTTAGCAGACTTGAAAAATCTTGAGCTTCCAATATTGATTGGAGTGTCAAGAAAATCCATGATTGGCGCTGCTTTGAATAAGGACGTAGATGAGCGGTTGTATGGTACGTTGGCAGTTAACCTTTGGTGCTACATGCAAGGTGGCAGTATTTTCAGGGTGCATGATGTAGCTGCGACTGTGGATTGTTTGAAGTTAGTCCAGGCTATTCAAGAGGCAAATTAGTATAGGGATCTGTATTTTAACTGTAATTTGTGGCTGCAAAGATGAAAAAAAAATACTTTGGAACTGATGGTATTAGAGGCCAGGTAGGGAAATATCCTATTACTCCAGACTTTATGTTAAAGCTGGGTTGGGCTGCAGGGAAAGTGTTTGCCCAAGAGGGCAAAGGTAAAATTTTAATTGGGAAGGATACGCGTATCTCAGGCTATATGTTTGAGGCAGCACTGGAAGCTGGTTTGTCAGCTGCAGGTGTTGATGTCAGCTTACTTGGTCCTATGCCTACCCCTGCCATTGCTTATTTAACCAGAACCTTTAATGCGCACGCTGGTATTGTTATTAGCGCATCCCACAATCCCTATCAGGATAATGGTATTAAATTTTTTTCCGCCACTGGAACTAAGCTGGGTGATCGTGTTGAGCTAGCTATTGAAGCAATGCTGGAGCAAGAGGTTAAATGTGTTGACTCTGGTTTGCTGGGAAAAGCTACGCGAATTAATGATGCTGCTGGCCGTTATATTGAGTATTGCAAAGGTACCGTGGCAGGTAATCTTGATCTTAGTGGGTTAAAAATTGTTGTCGATGCTGCCAATGGAGCTACCTATCATGTAGGGCCAGCTGTTTTTAGAGAGCTTGGGGCTGAGGTTGTATCAATAGGTGTGGAGCCAAATGGTATCAATATCAACAAGAACGTTGGCTCTACCCACTTAACTGCTTTGCAACAAAAAGTGATAGAAGAAAAAGCCGATCTTGGTATTGCTTTTGATGGTGATGGTGACCGGGTGATGATGGTTGATCATCAAGGGCAGGCTGTAGATGGTGATGAACTGTTATTTATTATTGCAAGCAGCCAGGCTCACCAGCAAGCATTGCATGGTGGGGTGGTCGGTACTTTGATGACTAACTTCGGTATGGAGTTAGCTCTGTCAGAAATGAATATACCTTTTGCCAGGGCCAAAGTAGGCGACCGATATGTAAATGAAATGTTGCTCGCAAAAGGCTGGTATCTGGGAGGAGAGTCTTCTGGTCATATTATTTGCCGAGATGTAGCTACAACTGGAGATGGTATCGTTTCTGCACTGCAGGTTCTAAAGGCACTGCAGTCAAGGCAGTTATCGTTGTTTGAAGTAAAACAGCAGATGTGTAAATTTCCACAGAAAATGGTTAATGTTAAGCTGACAAATAAAGTAGATATTGCCAAGAATACACAGATTCAAGCTGCGGTAAGTGAAGTGGAAGCTGAATTATCAGGAAAAGGACGAGTTTTATTAAGGCCTTCTGGCACAGAGCCAGTGATTAGGGTGATGGTTGAAGGTGAGGATGAGTTAAAAGTCAATACGCTGGTTAGCCAGCTTGCTGATGCAGTTAAAGAGGCGGTTGTGCTTGAGTAGAAAATCTACTGCCTGGCCTAAGCTATAAAGTGCTGAAATAACTTTGTTTATTGTCAGTGGTTGAATCATGGGGTAACATTCCTGCCCCAAAAACAGTGTAGGTATCATGCGAACACCAATTGTAATTGCTAATTGGAAGATGAATGGCAGCCTAGCTGCTAATGCTAACTTGATTAGTCAGCTGAAACAGCAGCTAGTTGGGCGGCGCGTGGCAACTGTTGTGATTTGTCCGCCTGCCCCTTATTTAACGCAAGTTGAGCAACTAATTGAAAGTAGCAATATTCAGTTGGGTGCGCAAAATGCTTCAGAGTATTCAGCAGGTGCCTACACTGGTGAAGTTTCACTTAAAATGTTGCAGGAGTTTGGAGTGCAATATGTCATCATTGGGCACTCTGAACGAAGGGTAATATTTAAAGAGACAGACCAGCAAGTAGCTGAAAAGTGTAAGTCAGTTGTAGCCAGCGGGTTAATACCAGTTATCTGTATTGGTGAGTCACTGGAAGAGCGGCAGCAAGGTAACGCTCAAGCTGTGATAAAAAAACAACTGCAAGCATTGAGTTTGGGGGATTTAAGTGGCCCCTTCATTATTGCCTATGAGCCAATCTGGGCAATAGGGACTGGAGAAACAGCAACACCAGAGCAAGCTCAAGAAATGCACGAGTTTATTCGAACCCAGCTTAGAGAGCTAATTGCTGAGCAGGCTGATAGTATCAAAGTGTTGTATGGTGGCAGTGTGAAGTCAGATAATGCTGGGCAGCTTTTTGCGATGCCTGACATTGATGGTGGTTTAGTTGGTGGTGCCTCATTGCAGGCTGAAGAGTTTTTTGCGATTTGTCGAGCTGCAGGTAATTAAATGGAGACATTAATTTTAATCGGTCATGTGTTGGCTGCGTTGGCCTTGATTGGCTTAATCCTATTACAACAGGGTAAAGGCGCGGAGGCAGGTGCGTCATTTGGTGGCGGGGCGTCGCAAACCATTTTTGGTAGTCAGGGAGCTGGTAACTTTTTAACAAGAGTGACGGCTATTTTGGCAACCGTATTTTTTATCACTAGCTTTTCCCTTGCGTTATTTGCAAAACACAAAGCAGATGAAGGTGTTACTGATCCATTAGAGAATGCAGTGATTAATGAACAGCCTGCAGTTGAAACAGATGTGCCTACTTTGGATGGAAGTGTAGAGAAAAAATCTTCAGAAAACGATGTGCCAGCGCTTGACGTAGAGGGGGCAAATGAAGCAGAATCTACCCCCGCTTCTGAGGGGAGTAATTCTTCAGATAAGGCTGGTGCAGAGCAAGCTGAGTCAAGTAGCACTACAGTTACAGCAGAGCCTACAGAAAACCCTTCATCTGAAGTGAATTCTGAACAGTAAAAGCCGAAGTGGTGGAATTGGTAGACACGCTATCTTGAGGGGGTAGTGGCTTCTAGCCGTGCCGGTTCAAGTCCGGCCTTCGGCACCAGCAGTCCAAGTTTCATATCATATTTTTCAGACGGTTGACCATGAGTTTATAACTGATATAATTTTGGTCGCTATTGCGGGGTGGAGCAGTCTGGTAGCTCGTCGGGCTCATAACCCGAAGGTCGTTGGTTCAAATCCAGCCCCCGCTACCATATTTATAAGAACCCCTTTTTTAAGGGGTTTTTTATTAACTGTAGTAAGTAATGGTTCAGCTCTATAAAAAGCTGACTGCTGCTGTATTTTGAGATTGGGCGCTAGGCCCTTTTTTTATTGCTGCCATGAAGGCCTGCTAAACAGGTATAAAACAGTGAGCAAACAACATGATGCGTTAGCAGAGTTGATCAAGCCTACTATTGAAAGTTTGGGCTTTGAGCTTTGGGGGATAGAATTTTTTTCCCAGGGCAAACACTCTAAACTACGAGTTTTTATTGAAAACGAAGCTGGCATTAGCTTAGAAGACTGTGAACAAGTTAGCCGACAGGTAAGTAGTATTCTTGATGTTGAAGATCCAATTGTTGGTGAGTATACCTTAGAAGTTTCTTCACCTGGGCTTGATCGGCGGTTGTTTGAATTAGCTCATTTTCAACGTTTCACTGGTAGCAAAGTCAGTTTGAAATTAAGTGCTCCTTTTGAGGGGAAGCGTAAGTTTGTTGGCAGGATCAATGGCATAGAAGATGAAGATATCGTGTTGCAAGTTGATGAGCATGAGTATCTATTGCCAATAACTTCAATCGAAAAGGCTAATATTGTTCCTGAGTTTTGATAAAGATTTTCTCTAGTCAGGCGCTACTGGGCAGCTTGGGCAAAATGCGAGGCGTAACATGAGTAAAGAGATTCTGTTAGTTGTCGACTCGGTATCCAATGAAAAAGGGGTACCGCCAGAAGTCATTTTTGAGGCAATTGAGGTTGCTTTGGCAACTGCAACCAAAAAACGCTATGACACTGAGATGGATGTCAGAGTTGCTATTAATCGTGCAACAGGCGACTACGACACTTTTCGTCGTTGGTCTGTTGTGGAAGATGAAGATTTTGACAGTCCAGGCACACAATTAACAGTTGATGAAGCTCAGGAAAAAGACACCTCACTGCATGCTGGTGATTACTGGGAAGAACAAATTGAATCTGTAGAGTTTGGCCGAATCGCTGCCCAAACGGCCAAGCAGGTTATTGTTCAGAAAGTAAGAGAGGCTGAGCGTGCTCAAATTGTTGAGGCCTACCGCGAAAAGTTAGGTGAGCTAGTCAGTGGCACAGTAAAAAAAGTAACTCGTGACAATATTATTGTTGATTTAGGTAATAATGCAGAAGCCTTATTAGCTAGAGATCAATTAATTCCTCGGGAGTCATTTCGGGTTGGTACGCGAGTGAGAGCGTTGCTCTATGATATTCGAAAAGAAAATCGAGGCCCGCAACTAATGCTGAGCAGAGCCTGCTCTGAGATGCTGATTGAGCTATTCAAAATTGAAGTACCTGAAATAGCAGAAGAAGTGATTGAAGTTAAAGGCGCAGCTAGAGATCCAGGTTCCAGAGCGAAAATTGCAGTTAAAACCAATGATGGTCGCATTGACCCTGTCGGTGCTTGTGTGGGTATGCGTGGTGCCAGAGTGCAAGCTGTCTCAGGAGAACTGGGTAATGAGCGGATTGATATCGTGCTTTGGGATGACAACCCAGCTCAGCTAGTTATCAACGCAATGTCTCCTGCAGAGGTGGCGTCGATTATTGTAGATGAAGATACTCACGCAATGGATATCGCTGTAGCAGAAGATAACTTGGCTCAGGCAATTGGTCGTAATGGTCAGAATGTTCGGCTGGCTAGTGAGCTAACTGGTTGGACCCTCAATGTTATGACTGAAGAAGAGGCGAGTAAAAAACAAGCTCAAGAAACCGGTGATATTGTTGGTCAGTTTGTTCAGCAGTTGGATGTGGATCAAGATGTTGCTGAACTATTGGTTGAAGAAGGCTTTACCAGCCTTGAAGAAGTGGCCTATGTGCCGCAGGAAGAAATGTTGGAAATTGATGGTTTTGATGAAGAGATTGTCAACGAGCTGCGTCAACGGGCAAAAGACAAACTACTCACCCAGGCAATTGCTTCTGAAGAACAGCTAGAAAGTGCTCAGCCAGCGCAAGATTTATTAGAAATGGATGGTATGGATAAACACTTGGCTTATGAGTTAGCCAGTAAAGGAATTATCACCATGGAAGATCTTGCTGAACAATCAATTGATGATTTATTAGAGATTGAAGGCATTAATGAGGCACAAGCTGGTGAATTAATTATGACTGCGCGAGCGCCGTGGTTTGAAGACGGGCAGCAACAGTAATAACCACGGGGAGAGGAGATTAGTTGATGGCAGAAGTGACAGTAGAACAACTAGCCTTAGTAGTCGGCGCTCCAGTTGAGCGTTTATTAAAGCAAATGAGTGAGGCTGGATTACCACAAACCAGTCCAGAGCAAGTTGTATCAGATAAAGAAAAGCAAGCTTTATTAGCTTATTTAAAGCAAAGTCATGGTGGTTCTTCCGCAGAGCCGAAAAAAATCACCATCAAGCGTAAAACAGTAAGCCAACTAAAGGTTTCTGGTCAGGGTAAAAGTAAAACAGTTAATGTAGAAGTCCGTAAAAAACGGACCTATGTAAAGCGGAATCTTGTTGCTGAAATTGAGGCAGAAAAAAAGCGTCTTACTGAAGAGGCTGAGCAAGCCAAGGTAGTCGAAGAAAAGCGTCAGCAAGAGAAAAAAGCGAAAGCAGAAGCTGAAGCTAGTAAGAAAAAAGACGGGGGCCGTCAGCAAGAAAGTGGTCGTCAACAAGATGCTAAGTCATCAAGGCCTAAGCGGGAAAAACGCTCTGATTCAGCTCCAGCGGCTGCACCTACAGCAACCCCAGCAGATATAGAAGCCCAGGCTGACGCAGGCCGTGGCAAAGGTAAGGGTAAAAAAGGCAGTGGCCAAGACAAAGTATCTGCACCTGCAGGCAAACGTAAAGGACGTGGCCGTTTTGAGCGGGGAGGAGATAGCTTTGACGATGATGTAGAAGATATAGGACGTAGAAAGCCAGCTGGTCGTCGAGATTCAAAAGGTAAGGCTAAAAAGCCAAAACTGGTTGCCTCAAAGCCAAATGTTCATGGCTTTGCTATGCCAACTCAGCCAGTTATTCATGAAGTTAACTTACCAGAAACGATTACTGTTGCAGAGCTGGCGCAGAAAATGTCCGTGAAGGCAGCAGAAGTAATCAAAGTCATGTTCAAAATGGGCTCAATGGTTACTATTAACCAGGTAGTCGATCAGGATACAGCTGCAGTGGTGGTAGAAGAAATGGGCCACAAAGTGAAACTGGTTAAAGCTGATGCGATTGAGGACAGCCTGGAAGAAGAGCTTAAACAGACTATTGGTGAAGAAGCTAATCGTGCACCAGTAGTTACTGTTATGGGGCACGTCGACCATGGTAAAACCTCGCTGCTTGACTACATTCGTAAGAGCCGGGTTCAGTCAGGTGAAGCAGGTGGTATTACCCAGCACATTGGTGCCTATCATGTGAAGTCAGGTGATAATTTCATTACCTTCCTTGATACCCCAGGTCACGCAGCATTTACAGCGATGCGGGCGCGTGGTGCCAAAGCAACTGATGTTGTTATTTTGGTTGTAGCTGCAGATGACGGTGTGATGCCACAGACAGAGGAAGCCATTCAACACGCGAAAGCGGCAGAAGTGCCAATCGTTGTAGCGATCAACAAAATGGATAAGCCTGATGCTGATCCAGATCGTGTTAAAAATGAGCTTGCGGCGAGAGATGTCATTCCTGAAGACTGGGGTGGTGATACCCAAATGATCCCTGTATCTGCTCATACTGGTGATGGTATTAGTGAGCTATTAGAGGGCGTGCTGCTGCAGTCTGAGTTACTTGAGTTAAAAGCAGCACCTGACTCACCTGGACGTGGTGTAGTTGTTGAGTCTCGTTTGGATAAAGGACGTGGGCCGGTTGCAACTGTACTGGTTCAGAATGGTACTTTGCGCCAAGGTGATAACGTACTGGTAGGCCAGCAGTATGGTCGTGTACGCGCCATGCTAAACGAGGTTGGTGTTCAGGTAAAAGAAGCAGGTCCATCTATTCCAGTCGAAATTTTAGGCCTTGATGGTACTCCAGATGCGGGTGATGAGCTGCTTGTTGTTAAAGATGAGAAAAAAGCGCGTGAAATTGCTTTATTTAGACAAGGTAAGTTCCGTGAAGTGAAGCTGGCTCGTCAACAAGCCGCTAAGCTGGAAAGTATGTTTGCCAGCATGGGTAGTGATGAGAAGAAAGCACTTAATATTGTCCTTAAAGCAGATGTACGAGGTTCGCTGGAAGCGTTAACGTCTGCACTGACTGATTTAGGTAATGAAGAAGTTGAAGTAAAAGTCGTTTCAAGTGGTGTAGGCGGAATCACTGAAACTGATGCCAACTTAGCGCTTGCTTCTAGTGCCGTTATTTTTGGATTTAACGTTCGTGCCGATGCAACTGCAAGAAAAATTGTAGAAACTGAAGAGCTTGATATGCGCTACTACAGTGTTATCTATGACATCATTGATGATGTTAAGAAAGCACTGACAGGTATGCTAAAAGCTGAATTTAGAGAGCAAATTGTTGGTGTAGCAGAAGTAAGAGATATCTTCAGATCACCTAAGTTTGGCTTGATTGCAGGTTGTATGGTGGTTGAAGGTACTGTTTTCCGTAATGAGCGTATCAGGGTATTGCGGGATAACATCGTTATTTATGAAGGAGAGCTTGAATCGCTGCGCCGTTATAAAGATGACGTTAATGAAGTGCGTAATGGTATGGAGTGTGGTATCGGCGTTAAGAACTACACCGATGTTAAAGAAGGCGACAAGATAGAGGTTTATAAGTCTATCGAAGTGGAGCGTTCCTTATAATACCTGGCATATTGGGTATATTTTAAAGTTAGAGAGCATTAGTTGAATGGCAAGAGAATATAGCCGAACCCAACGTGTTTCTGATCAGATTCAGCGAGAGCTGGCCAGTCTGATTCAGCTTGAGATTAAAGATCCTCGTTTGGGTATGGTCACGGTCAGTGCAGTAGAAGTGACTAAAGACTTAGCCTATGCAAAAGTTTATGTCACCTTCTTAGCAATAGATGACCAGCAACCGGTCGATGAAAAGTTAGCGGTATTAAATCATGCGGCAGGCTTCTTGCGTTCAATGCTCGCGAAGTCCATCAAGCTAAGAACAATACCCCAGCTAAGCTTTTATTATGATGACAGTATCAGCCGAGGTCGGTACCTATCTAGTTTAATAGATAAAGCGATGGCTGCTGATAGCCAGCATCACTCAGCTGAACCTAGTCAGCAAGATGATACCAATCAAGAAGCGGAGTAAGTAGTGGGGCGTCGTCGTCAACGGGGCAGGCCTATTAGTGGGATTATTCTAGTTGATAAACCTCAGGGCTTGACCTCCAATCAAGTATTACAGCAAGTGAAGCGTTTATTTGGTGCTGCTAAAGCAGGCCATACAGGTAGTTTAGATCCACTAGCAACAGGGGTACTACCGATTTGTTTGGGTGAAGCCACTAAATATTCGCAGTATTTATTAGATGCTGATAAGGGCTATCGAACCACTGCTACCCTGGGTGCAAAAACCACAACAGGTGATGCAGAAGGTGAAATAATTGAAGAAAAACCAGTAGCTCACATTACTGAAGCAGATATTGACAAGGTGCTGCCTCAGTTTATGGGAGAAATCCAGCAAGTGCCTTCAATGTATTCTGCCATCAAAGTTGATGGACAGCCTCTCTACAAGCTGGCACGTCAAGGGGTCGAAATAGAGCGTAAAGCGCGTACTGTCCGTATTTATTCACTGAAAAAATTACAATACCAGGCTTCTGAGTTAAAACTGGAAGTACTTTGCAGTAAGGGCACCTATATTCGCTCTTTGGTTGAAGATATTGGTGAGCAGCTAGGGTGTGGTGGCTATGTTAGTGAGCTACGCCGCTTTAGTGCTGGGCCTTATGATGAGGAGCAGCTGTATACATTTGAGCAGCTACAACAGGTGCGTGATGACGGTGGTCATCAGGCTTTAGATGAGCTCTTGTTACCCGTTGATACAGCTGTGATGCATTGGCCTGAAATACTCCTTACAGAAACAACAGGCTTTTATGTGCAACAGGGTCAGCCAGTAACAGTGTCTAAGGCTCCGACTAGCGGGTGGGTTCGACTTTATTTAGGTGAGCAGCGGCAGTTTATTGGAATTGGTGAAATTGATGATGAAGGCCGAGTGGCACCTAGGCGGCTGATTAAAACAAAAGTTGAAAACACTGCTGGATAAGAATTGATTCTTTGTTAGAATACGCTCGCCTGGTGTCCACGGTTGCCAGGTAAGCATGTAAGCGGCTGTAAATATGCATGGCTGCTTTTGTAAACGGATGCAACTCAAGCATCAATAAATTGACTACTGCATATTGAGGAAATTGCAATGTTGTCTGCTGAGAAAAAAGCGCAAGTTATTCAAGATTATCAAGTTAAAGAAGGTGATACTGGTTCACCAGAAGTGCAAGTTGCTTTGCTGACTGCAAACATCGAAGGTTTGCAATCTCACTTTCAAACTCACATTCATGATCACCACTCTCGTCGTGGTCTGATTCGTATGGTTAACCAACGTCGTAAGTTACTTGATTACTTAAAAAGAAAAGACGTTGAACGCTACCGTACGTTGATTAAGCGCTTAGGTCTACGCCGGTAATTCAGGCGTAGGTAAAGCTATGCGCCAATCGGCTGCCTATAAAATGAGGCTTAGTCGGTACTATACACCGCTAAAACATTGCTGTTTTAGCGGTGTTTTCGTTTTTAAAAAATAGATTTATCTGACATACCTAAAATCGCCGACGTTGGCTATAACCTCTGCATCCCCGCCAGCATGATTGAGCACCATTACAGAAAGGTCTAGCCAAATGGTATAGACAGAGCTAATAACAACTATTATTAAGAATTTTTAGTATTAGTAAGAATTTTTAGATATTTATAGAAGGATAATCCTGTGAATCCAATAAAGAAAATATTTCAATTTGGTGATCAAACCGTCACCATGGAAACTGGCCGAGTAGCAAGGCAGGCTAGTGGGGCAGTCATGGTCACTATTGGTGAGTTAGCTGTACTTACTACTGTAGTCGCTGCAAAAACAGCAAATGAAGGTCAAGATTTTTTCCCACTGTCTGTTCACTATCAAGAAAAAATGTATGCTGCTGGTAGAATTCCTGGTGGCTTTCATAAGCGTGAAGGACGGCCAAGCGAAAAAGAAACCTTAACGTCTCGCCTAATTGACCGCCCCATTCGCCCGTTATTTCCAAAAGGTTTTATGAATGAAGTACAAGTGATTTGTACTGTCGTCTCTACCGATAAAAAACAAGATCCTGATATTGCCGCAATGATTGGTACTTCTGCTGCGCTAGCACTATCTGGTGTCCCATTCAGTGGCCCTATTGGTGCTGCTCGGGTAGGTTTTCTTGAAGAGCGTGGTTATATTTTAAACCCGAGTTATAAAGATCTTGAGCAATCTGAGCTAGACATGGTGGTTGCGGGTACTTCAGAAGCCGTATTGATGGTTGAGTCTGAAGCGCAAGAGCTAACTGAAGATGAAATGCTTGGAGCTGTACTCTATGCTCACCAAGAATACCAGACTGTTATTCAAGCCATTAAAGAGTTTGCTGAGGAAGCACAGGTAACACCATGGGAGTGGCAACCTGCTGAAGAAAATACTTCTTTAATTGAAGCAGTAAAAGCTGACTTTGGGCAGATGATAATAGACGCTTATAAAGTCACTGAAAAAATGCAGCGCTATGATCGTTTGTCAGGCTTGCGTGATCAAGCAGTAGAAAAATATGTTAATGATGAAGCGGGTGTAACTGCAAACAATGTTGTTGCTGCATTTGGTTCGTTAGAGAAAAAACTGGTCAGACAAAATGTTGTTAATGGCTTACCAAGAATTGATGGTCGTGATACTAAAACAGTACGCCCATTGAATGTTGAAGTAGGTGTATTGCCAAAAACTCATGGTTCTGCCTTATTTACTCGTGGTGAAACCCAAGCGTTGGTGGTAACAACGCTTGGTACGACTAGAGATGCGCAAATTATCGATTTTCTTGAAGGTGAGAGAAAAGATAACTTCTTATTGCACTATAATTTCCCACCTTATTCTGTAGGTGAGTGTGGTCGAATGGGTGGTACTGGGCGTCGTGAAATTGGTCATGGTCGTTTAGCGCGCCGTGGTGTTCAAGCAATGCTTCCAAAAGGTGATGAATTCCCTTATACCGTTCGTGTTGTATCTGAGATTACTGAGTCAAATGGCTCAAGCTCAATGGCTTCTGTGTGCGGTGCCAGCCTGGCATTAATGGATGCAGGTGTACCATTAAAAGCGCCAGTTGCAGGTATTGCAATGGGGTTGGTTAAAGAAGACGACAAGTTTGCAGTATTAACGGATATTCTTGGTGATGAAGATCATCTAGGTGATATGGACTTTAAAGTAGCTGGTACTTCTGAAGGGGTTACTGCGCTGCAAATGGATATTAAAATCCAAGGTATTACTGAAGAAATTATGGAAGTGGCTCTAGAGCAAGCAAGAGATGCTCGCTTACATATTCTTGAAGAAATGAATAAAGTCATCAGCAAGGGTCGAACTGAGTTATCAGAGCATGCACCAACCATGCTAACAATGAAAATTGATTCAGATAAAATCCGTGATGTTATTGGTAAGGGCGGTGCGACTATTCGTTCAATTTGTGAAGACACAGGTGCTTCAGTAGATATCGATGATAGCGGTGAAATAAAAATATTTGCTGAGAATAAAGACGCTGCGAAAAGAGCTGAAGACCGAGTGTTGGAAATTACCTCTGAAGCTGAAATAGGTCAGATTTATCAAGGAAAGGTGACTCGTGTAGTCGACTTTGGCGCATTTGTTAGCGTGTTACCAGGTAAAGAAGGCTTGGTGCATATCTCTCAAATTTCTAACCAGCGCGTAGAGAAAGTGAGTGATTACTTAAAAGAAGGCCAGGAAGTCAATGTTAAAGTAATGGATATTGATAATCGTGGTCGGATTAAGCTCACCATGAAAAATCTCGAAACAGCTTAAGTGAGGGGTCGCAAGACCCTTTTGCTTTTTTAGATTTATACTGAACATGTATTAAGCTAGCCACTCAATTATTTCTGCCTGCTTCCCCTTCAGCGTCGCCTTTACTAATTCAAATGACTACTTTAATGTTCTACATAAGTAGTATAAAAAGGTGTAGTCATTACTGGTAATATTCCTATATCAGCAATAAATTCTTCATTGAATCAATATAATCAGTGAATAAGTTGATATCAGTGTTTTTTGTAGTAGAAAAAGTCTGGGAGTTCGATTATGCCGGCAGCAACACGGCTTGGTGATATTTGTACAGGACATGGCTGCTTTCCGCCTCGCCCTTCTATCACTGGTAGTGCCAATGTTTTAATTAATGGCCGGCCAGCAATAAAAGCAGGTGATATGTATATGCCCCATGGCTGTCCTAATTGTCCTCCTCATCCTGGCTCTTTGGCTGCAGGCTCATCCTCTGTCACTATTAATGGCTCTGCTGCTGGTCGGTGGGGGATAGTATTAGCTGTGGAGGCTCTGTTGCGATGGGAAGTAGTGACGTTTTTATTGGTGGTTAACTTAATACTACTTGTAATTAGTGCTTAACAATAAAAATGAGTGCTAAATAGTCATTTTCCTGATCATGCAGAACTTATCTTTGAATTACTAACTAGTAGCCTTTTTATTACCTTCATTAAGTGGGAGTTTTTGGGAGTGGCAATCGATTAGGATTAAGCCGTCTTGATGGTCTAACCTTTGGAAAGATAGGATACACTACTAGTGATTTATTGGTTAGCGACGTATATGCGTTTACCACAAGTAAGCAAAGAAGACAGAGGATGAATCAGAAAAAGTATGCGTTTTATCAACACATAGTACCGCTGCGAGCTGTTGATCATCATCAGCTTGAGCTGGTTGAAAATAATCAATATGGTTTTGCAAAATCAGTTAATGCAGTCTATCTCGCAGATATTGAGTTTAATCAAGCTTGCAAGTTTTACCCGATAGTATTTGTTCAGCATGAAGATCAGATTCAACCCAGCGCTCTACTAGGCTTAGAGCATCAGGTTAACTTATTTGTTAATGACAAAGGCATCTGGACAGTTAAATATATTCCTGCCTATATCCGACGGTATCCGTTTATTTTGGCAGATGTACCAGAGAATAATAATGAGCTGGTCGTATGTATTGATGATGCTGCGCCTATGTTAACCACAGCTGGTGACACGAAAGGAAAAGGGTTATTTACTGAGCAAGGTGATAGTAGTGAGTACCTGCAAAGTAAAGTTGATTTTTTAAAACACTTTCAACAAGCCAGTGGTTCAACACAAGCTTTTTGTCAGAAATTGAAGACTTTAGATTTATTTGAGCCAATGAACGCTCAAATAAATATGCATAAAGGTGATAATTTATCCCTCACTGGCTTTATGGTTGTCAGTAAGAAAAAACTGCAAACTTTACCTGAATCACAACTTAGAGAATTAATTACAACTAATTATATGCAGTTGATTTATGAACATTTAAGCTCTCTCAGCAATTTAAGTGTATTAGTTGATAAGACCGCAGCGCTAAGGACTATCAGGAAAGCGAAACAAGCTAACAAAGTGAAAGCAGTAAAAGTAACAGAAGCAGTAAAAGAAGCTAAAGGGAATAAAGAGGACTGATAGAGCATGAGCGCGTTGGATGTAGAGAAATTGTTAGCGCTTGCTATTCAACCATTGCCAGCTACTGCACCTCTTGCCAGTGAAGCACGTTATGCTGCCAGTTATGAAATAGCAGAAGGAGAAGTCAGCAAAGTTGGCTCACTGACTGATCAAGGTTCAGCTAATTGGCGTAAAGTAGTTGAAGCTTGTAGTGATCATCTGGCTAACCAATCTAAAGATATTTTAATTGGTTGCTACCTGGCACGGGCGTTGTATGAGCAGCACCAGTTAGCTGGCGTTATAACTGGCTTTAAAGTAGTAGCCACTATGTGTGATTCGTTGTGGGATACTATGTTTCCCCCAAAAAAACGAATGCGTGCCAGAGGGAATGCAATTGAATGGTTAGTCGATGATTTAGTCACACCATTTGAAGCATGGCAGCCTGACCCAACAGATCGGTCTCAATTGAGTGAGCTAGTTGATATTATGCAACAGCTGGAGTCTTCATTACCCGATAAAATGGGTGATCATGCACCAGCCATGGGTGATTTAAGAAGGTTATTGGTTGCTAAGTTGGACTCGTTACCTGAAGAGCCTAAGCCAGCACCAAAACCTGACACACCGCCAGAACAAGCAGCACCCGATAAAACAGAAACGTCAGAATTACCAGAGCAGGCTGCAACCCAGTCAACCTCTTCACAGTCAACCCCTACTAAACCATCACCTGCTCCTGCAACCACTGCCAGTTCTGCTGCTGCGTTAGCGCCAATCACTGGGGATATTGGCAATGATCGAGACTGCCAGAAAGCCATTCGTCAGGTTCAGGATAGAACACGTCAGATAGCGGATTATCTCCGCCAGGCTAAATTGGATAGCCCATTAGCTTATGAGCTTAATCGACAAGCAACTTGGATGAATATCTGGCAATTGCCCCATCATCAAAATGGCCATACCCAGTTAATGCCAGTGCCAAAAGATAAGCGTGAGCAGTATGAGCAAATGCTGGTCAATGGTCAGTTTAGAGAGTTAATTCCTGATATTGAAGTGAGCCTGTCGAAAGCACCATTTTGGTTGGATGGGCATCGTCTGGTTGCAGAGGCCTTGCAACAGCTGGGCTTTTTTGAGGCTAGCCGGGCTGTAGTGATTCAACTAGGCTTATTTTTGGAAAAATACCCAGAGTTGACAGAACTGCAGTTTAAAGATGAAACCCCATTTGCAGATGATGATACCCGAGACTGGATTAAAACAACGGTTGTCAGTGCATTAAGTGGTGGAGGAAATACTGCAAATACAGGCACTTCTCAACAGGAAGCACCATGGCTGACAGCTTATAAAGATGCAAAAGAACTGGTGAAGCAAAAGCAAATTCCAGCAGCATTGAAATTATTTCAGCAAGGTATTCAGCAGTCAGCGTCAGGGCGTGAACGAGCTTATTGGCAGCTGCAGCAAGCACAGTTTTGCTTTGATTTAAAAAAATATGAGCTAGCCTGTCCTTTATTAGAAGCGATTGATCAGCAACTTGCGGAAAACAATCGTTATCACTGGGATAGTGAATTAACCATACAAACGACAGTAATGTTGCTAAAGTGTTATAAAAAACTATCGAATAAAGATTTGGATAAAGCCCGAGTTGATCAGCTGCAAGCACGTTTATGTTGCTTTGATATGGCTGCAGCTTTTGAGTTATAGCCCAAAGTATTTGTGAATTATTAGTAAAGCAATTAGAGGGAAATGAAAGATGGCTAAAGAGGGTTCAGTAGCGCCGAAAGAGCGGATTAATGTCGCTTACAAGCCTGAAACTGGTGATGCCCAAGAAGAAGTCGAATTACCCCTGAAGCTGATGGTGGTAGGTGATTTCACCCATCGTGAAGATGACCGTTTAATTGAAGAGCGTAAGCCCTTCAATGTGGATAAAGATAACTTCAATGATGTATTAAAAAGCCAAAAAATCTCGATTGATTTAGCGGTAGCCAACACCCTGGTTGACAACCCCACTGAGGACGACGAGTTGGGGGTTAATTTACGCTTTGAAAACATGCGTGACTTTGAGCCAGAGAGCATTGTTAGACAAGTACCTGAGCTTAATCAGCTATTGGAACTAAGAAGTGCTTTAGTTGCTTTAAAAGGGCCGTTAGGCAATGTGCCTGCATTTCGTAAAGCAATTCAGGGCGCTTTGGCTGATCCTGCTTCTCGGGAAACCATCTTAAAAGAGTTGGGTATTGACGACACTGCAGAGTAAGTGACTAGTTGGCTAGGAGAGTACAATGGCTGATTCACCAGAAACTAAACAGGAACAAGCAGGCCAAGAGCTGGAAGGTGGCTCATTGCTGGATACTATTGTTCAGCAAACGAAAATGCGCCCAGAAGACGATGGCTATGATGTAGCTAAAAAAGGTGTGAGTGCTTTTATTTCTGAGCTGCTCAAGCCACAAAATAAAGAAGAGCGAGTCAATAAAAATCTAGTTGATCGGATGATTGCAGAAATTGATTCCAAGCTCAGTAAACAGGTTGACCAGGTTTTACACCATGAAGAGTTTCAGTCCATGGAGTCTGCATGGCGAGGCTTGAAGCTGTTAGTTGATCGTACAGATTTTCGTGAAAATGTAAAAATTGAAGTATTAAATGCTTCAAAGCAAGACCTATTTGATGACTTTGAAGATGCACCAGAAATTACTAAATCTGGGTTATATAAATTAGCTTATACGGCAGAATATGGCACATTTGGTGGTCAGCCGGTAGGTGCAATCATCGCTAACTATGAATTTTCTCCCAGCTCTGCGGATGTTAAATTATTGCAAAATGCAGCAAGTGTTTCTGCAATGGCTCATGCGCCCTTTATTGCAGCAGCAGGCCCTAAATTCTTCGGCTTAGATAATTTTGAAGGATTACCTAACCTGAAAGATTTAAAATCTATTTTTGAAGGCCCTCAATTTGCTAAATGGCATAGCTTTCGAGAATCAGAAGACTCTCGTTATGTAGGCTTAACCATGCCTCGGTTCCTGTTGCGCCAGCCTTATGATCCTGAAGATAATCCAGTGAAGGCATTTGAATATAAAGAAGATGTTTCTGCCAGCCATGAAGATTATTTATGGGGTAATACGGCCTACTCATTTGCAACTCGATTAACTGATAGTTTCGCAAAATACCGCTGGTGCCCTAATATTATTGGTCCTCGTAGTGGTGGTGCAGTGGAAGACTTACCCGTCCACCTATATGAATCAATGGGGGACATCGAAATGAAAATTCCCACTGAGGTTTTGATTTCTGATCGGCGGGAATTTGAATTATCTGATGAGGGTTTTATTCCCTTAACCATGCGTAAGGGCAGTGATAATGCTGCCTTTTTCTCAGCAAACTCTGTGCAAAAACCGAAAAACTTTGGAAATAGCCCAGAAGGTAAAGCTGCAGAGCTTAACTATAAGTTAGGTACTCAGCTGCCTTATATGTTTATCATTAACCGCTTAGCGCACTATTTAAAAGTATTACAGCGGGAGCATATTGGTAGCTGGAAAGAGCGTTCTGACCTTGAGCGTGAACTGAATAACTGGATTCGCCAGTATATTGCAGATCAAGAAAATCCATCTCCCGAAGTCAGAAGTCGTCGACCATTACGGGCAGCAAAAGTGACTGTTTCGGATGTTGAAGGTGAACCAGGCTGGTATCGGGTTGGCCTATCAGTTAGACCACACTTTAAGTATATGGGTGCTGATTTTACCCTATCGTTAGTGGGTAAACTGGATAAAACCTAACAGTAGAGTGTTATTTAGTCAGAAAGTAAGATCGGCCTTAGGGCCGTTCTTACTTTCTGGCAATGCTAAATCTGCAGGAATGTATTATGGCCTCAGAACTCCGTTTATTTGAGCGAATCCAAAGTGCCGAGACCAAAAGTCATTACACCATGGCCTTTGATGAGCGCAAGTTGCATCGCTCAGTGCTGGCCCATGTGCAAGAAATGCTAAATGTCCGAGAAGGTAGTGTGATGGCACTACCTGAATATGGGATGCCTGACTTTAATGACTTGGTATCGCAGTTTCCGGATGCAATCAGTGAAATTAAAAAAGCAATTGAAGAGTTTTTAACTGAGTATGAACCAAGGTTATCGTCAATTCGAGTGAAACATTACGATGATCCTGATAACCCGCTGGTGCTGCGTTTTCATATAGTGGCTGATATTCAGTTAGAAGACCAAAAAACTCGAATTACGTTTGAGACGGAGTTAGCAGGGACAGGACATGCGACAGTTAAAGGCTAAATCCTAGTGAAAAAATACGGAATAACAGGCTGGCTCTTGAAGTACCATCCTTGATTCCAGTAGCGCTTTTTTACCCATTAAAGGCGTTACCGCAAGTTTCACAGTAGTAAACTTGCCCATCAAGAGTTATAGAGGAAATAGGTGGGTTAGAATTATGGCGCAATCCAACTTCCCCCTTTTAAAAAGGGGGATTGAGGGGGATTTTTACAAGCAAATACAGCGGAGATGGTGCAAAAACTACGGTCACTTTAAATCCCCCCTAGCCCCCCTTTATCAAAGGGGGGAACAGCTTTCGAAACACCCTGCTTGGGGGAAAAGGCTAGGATAAGGGGTTAATAATGTTTGTACAAAGAACATTGGTAGTAGGCGGTTTGGTTAATAAACAAAATGACTGAAAAAAATAAAAACTTAAAAGTAGACTTCGGACAAAGAGGTTGCTGTGGCTTTTAATAAGTACTTCCAAGATGAGCTGGCTGCTGTTCGGGAACTGGGTAAAGAATTTGCTGAAAAAAATCCACGACTGGCGCCGTTTCTATCTGTGCGAGAGCAAGATCCAGATGTGGAGCGGCTGTTAGAAGGGTTTGCCTTTTTAACTGGCCGACTTCGTCAGAAATTGGATGATGAGCTGCCTGAGTTATCGCACTCAGTTATGAGTTTATTGTGGCCTAACTTTCTTAAGCCGGTGCCATCCATGAGTATTATTCAGTTTCGGCCTGATAGTAGTATATCTGATAAATACCCGATTGAACGGGGAGCCAAAGTTGCTTCTTCTCCCGTGGATGGCACTCGTTGTACCTTTAAAATAGCTTATGATATAGATCTCTACCCCTTTGCGCTGACCAATTTAAACTATCGTCAACAGGCGGTTGGCAGTAGTATTCAACTGGATTTTCAGTTGGCGGGTAATGCGGTATTAAGTGAGATTGACCTTGATTATTTAAGGCTGTTTTTACATGGTGACTTTAATATCAGCTTAACCTTGTATCACTTATTTATCAGGCATGTGACTAAGATCGAATTTGTATTAAAAAATGATGAAGAAACAGTTGCTTTGCAATTAGATAAATCCGCTGTTTACCCGGTGGGGTTTGCTGAAAATGAAGCCTTATTACCTTATTCTGATAATACATTTTTGGGCTATCGTTTAATTCAGGAATACTTTAGTTTACCCGAAAAGTATTCCTTTATTGATATCCGCCAACTGAATAATCTGTATCAAAATGAAAGCATAAGTGACCTATTGCAGCAGGCCAAACAGTTTTCCATTAATGTGTATTTTGATCAAAGTATTGAACGACAAAATGTACCTAAAAAGGAAAATATACAGTTATTCTGTACACCAGTAGTCAACTTATTTAATCATGATGCAACCCCGTTACGGATGGACCAGCGGCGTACAGAGTATCGGGTTCAACCATCAGGCGATAACCCCCTGCATTATGAAATTTATAGTATTGATAAAGTCGTGGGTTGGGGCCATAGTGACCGGTTACGGCGTGATTATAAACCGTTTGAGTCGTTTGATCATGCTACCAGTTTAGGCGGTAGTCAGCAGGACATTTATTATCGAACCCGCCTAAAAAGCTCGGTGACCCTGCATGGTGTAGATACTTATCTGTCGTTTGTTTCCCATAATGATGAAGATTTATCCCCTCAGGCTGAAACTATATCGGTAGACCTAACCTGTAGTAATCGAGATTTACCGCAAAAGCTGTCTATTGGTGATATTAAGCAAACCATGGGAGAAACACCTGAGTTTGCTCCCTTTTCCAATATTACCAAGGTCACCCATTCGTTTACCCCACCACTAGATAAAGGTTTTCACTGGCGGGTCATTTCCAATATGTCGTTGAACTATGTATCCCTGGTTAATGTGGCAGCATTGCGAAGTGTGTTATCCACTTATGATTACCGTAGTTATTACGACCGTCAGTACGCTAAAGTCAGCAAAAGCCGTTTAGAAGGTATTGAAGAAATAGAACATTTTAATATTGACCGACTGTATAAAGGCTTACCGATAAGAGGTATAAAAACCCGCTTGCATTTACGGGAAAGTAAGTTTGCCAATGAAGGGGATATGTACCAGTTTGCGTCAGTATTAAATGAGTTTTTTGCCTTGTATGTATCATTAAACTCATTTCATATGTTAGAAGTGGTTGGAATTGAGAATGGGGAGATTTATCAGTGGGAAGCGAGAATAGGTCAACAACCCATTCTTTAATGGATGACTTACTGGCAAAAGGGAAGCATTACGCTTTCTTTCAAGTGGTGCACTTATTAAATAGTCACTACTTACCAAAAACTGAAAAACAAACTGGTGAAGCGCCACAGTTGCGTTTTCGTGCTAATGCCACTTTAGCTTTTCCACCCAGTGATTTAGCTGAAATAAAACATCATCTTGGTGATTTCGAACATTTTCTACTCACTGTTAATATGATGGGGCTATATGGCCCTGCTTCGCCATTACCTGCTTTTTATAGTGAGCAAATTGTTCAAAATGACCCCGAAAATCACCCTATTCGGGACTTTATGGATGTATTTAATCATCGGTTTATTGAACAGCTTTATCAGTGTTGGAAAAAATACCGTTATTACCTGAACTATGAAAAAGGTGCGCTGGACTCTTTTTCTCAACAAATGTTTTCCCTAATTGGCTTGGGGGATATTGAATTAAGACAACAAACCCATTTGCATTGGCATCGCTTACTACCCTATTTAGGTTTGTTGAGCATGAAGAGTCATTCGGCAGGAATAATGTCAGGTATTATACGGCATTATTTTCGCCATCGGGCAGTCTATATAGAGCAATGTAAATTGCGTGTGGTGAAAATCAGTGATGACCAGCTCAATAGCTTAGGTGCTGCTAACTGTGAAGTGGGTATGAACCTGGTGCTTGGTGCCTCAATCAGAGACCGTTCAGGTAAGTTTCGAGTGGTTATTAAAGATTTATCATTGGATAAATTTGAACGCTTTTTGCCTACAGGTGACTACTATAGACCTTTGCATGAGTTAATTCGGTTTATTCAACGAGATCAGCTTGAATATGACATTAAGCTTGGTTTACGAAAATATGAAGCACCTAAGTTAGAGCTGAAAGAAAGCTCAACTTGCAAACTAGGTTGGTCAACCTGGTTGGGAGAGCATATAGACGATGACAGCCATTATGAAGTGGTTCTGCCTAGTGGTGCATTTTTGCAAGAGAAATAACACTTATTATTGAAATGAAATAATAAGTGCACATAAAGATTTATATAAAGTGCACCACAATTAGAGGTGTACTTTAGTAATCTGCTAGCCTAGAAATGTTACAACTTTTTTTGATTTGAACGAGTCTAAGTAAGGTATTAACTATTATGAAGCTGGATCTCAACATTATCATTTCTGCACTCTCGCCAGAGAGTCGTAATGCAATGGAAAATGCAGCCAGTCGCTGTGTGGCCCGTGAAGGCTACGAGATTACAGCAGAAGATGTACTGCTTGAGTTAATGGCTGAGGAAGAGGGTGAAGTTCAGAAAATTCTAAAGCATTATGAAATTGAGTTAAGCCAGTTAGAAAAAGCCGTACAGCAGGAACAGGATATGCGAGGGGGACATCATGGTCGACCCGTATTGTCACGCTTTTTACAAGACTGGCTGCAAGAGGCGTATATACTGGCTCATGTCGCACTGAAGATGGATGCCATTACCCCTGGTATTTTAATTTGTGCCATTTTAGATAATGAGCTGCGCTTCTCCCGTCATGCTTATTATGATGTGCTAAGAGTGATTCCTGTTGATGAATTAAAGCAGCTGATTCAAGGTCGCTGGGAAGATGAGCACAAGGGTGCTGCTGGTGGGCAAGCAGTCGGTCAGTCTGGTGAGGGAGGTGCTTTAAGCAAATATACCATCAATTTTACGGAACAAGCACAGCATGGAAAAATAGATCCAGTATTCTGTCGTGAGCAAGAAATACGACAAATGGTCGACATCCTGTCACGCCGTCGTAAAAATAATCCCATTTGTGTAGGGGAGCCAGGTGTTGGTAAAACAGCTGTTGTGGAGGGGTTAGCTTTAAAAATAGTTCAAGGTGATGTCCCTTCGGTATTGCAGGATGTCACCCTGTTAGGTTTGGATATGGGGTTACTGCAAGCTGGTGCCAGTGTTAAAGGAGAGTTTGAAAAACGATTAAAAGCAGTTATTAATGAAATTCAGACTTCCGTTAAGCCGATTATTTTATTTATCGATGAAGCCCATACTTTAATTGGGGCTGGCAACCAGGCTGGGGGTGGTGATGCGGCTAACCTGTTGAAACCTGCTTTAGCCAGAGGAGATCTACGTACCGTTGCAGCAACTACTTGGTCAGAATATAAAAAATATTTTGAAAAAGACCCTGCCTTAGCCCGTCGCTTCCAGTTGGTGAAACTAGATGAACCGAATGCCCATCAAGCAGCCATTATTTTACGTGGTTTAAAAGGTATTTATGAACAAACCCATGGGGTTTATGTGCGGGATGATGCTGTGGAAGCAGCTGCCAGATTATCTGACCGTTATGTGTCAGGACGCCAACTACCTGATAAAGCAGTTGATGTATTGGATACCGCCTGTGCTCGCATTAAAGTCAGCTTAGCTTCTAAGCCTGCACAAGTTGAGGATGCAGAATTTAAATTAGCCACACTAGATCGTGAACGTTTAGGTATTGAACGAGATCAGCAGCTGGGAGTGCGTTTAACAGAAGACCGGTTAAGTGAATTGAATGATGAAGTTGCTGACGTTTCAGAGCATTTGACGATGTTAAAAGACCTCTGGCAACAGCAACGGGATAAAGTTAATGAAATTCTGGAGTGGCGAGATAAGCTTTACCAGGCGCAAGAGGCAGAAAAAGCCATAGAGGAAGGAGATGAGCCTGAATTAACAGTAGCTGAAATTACAGCGTCGTTACAGCAAGCTGAAGATGAATTAGCTGAGCTTCAGAAAGAATATCCACTGGTCAATTATGAAGTGAGTCCTCTAGTGATTGCCCAGGTGATTGCAGCCTGGACAGGTATACCTGCCAGTAAAATGTTGGCTGACACCTCTGCTAGTGCATTAAATTTTGTAGAGCAAATGCAACAACGGGTGAAAGGCCAAAATCATGCAGTGGTTGAAATAGACAAGGCACTAAAAGCAGCTAAAGTAGGACTTAATAACCCAGATACCCCGACAGGTGTCTTTTTACTGGTTGGGCCAAGTGGTGTTGGTAAAACTGAAACCGCTTTAAATGTGGCTGACTTGAACTTTGGTGGTGAGCGGTTTATGACCACCATTAACATGTCAGAATTTCAAGAAAAGCACACGGTATCCCGTTTAGTCGGGTCGCCTCCAGGTTATGTGGGATATGGTGAGGGTGGCGTATTAACTGAAGCTGTGCGACAACGACCTTATTCTTTGGTATTGCTTGATGAGGTTGAAAAGGCTGATCTTGAAGTCATGAACCTGTTTTATCAAGTATTTGATAAAGGCACTTTATCAGATGGTGAAGGCAGAGAAATTGACTTTAAAAATACCCTTATTTTTATGACTAGCAACCTGGCTTCTGACATTATTTGTAAATTATGTGAAGGTGGTAATAAGCCAAGCCAAGAAGAGTTGGCTGAAGCAATCAGGCCCACGTTAAGCGCCCATTTTAAACCTGCACTGTTAGCAAGAATGAAAATAGTACCTTTCTTCCCCATTGATCAGGAAGTAATGGAGGAGTTGGTTGTACTTAAACTGAAAAAGCTGGGTAAAAGGTTGCAAGAAAAACAGAAGCTGGAACTAGTGTATAGCGATGACTTTGTTGAACAAATGGCTTCTCGTTGTACAGAGGTAGAGGCGGGAGCCAGAAATATTGATCAGCTGATTAATGGTGCCCTTTTACCAAAAATATCAGATTGCCTGCTAAACCTGTCGAGTGAACATGAACAATATAGCCAATTACAAGTCAGCATTAGTGAAAATAAGGAGTTTATAGTCACCCCACAGTAAAGGTGTATTTACACGCTATTACTCCACTTTCCCCCTTTGGGAAGTGTTGAAAAAGTACTCCAAATCAAGTCCCTTCTCCCCCGTGGGGGAGAAGGTTAGGATGAGGGGGCTAACAATGACTTTTGCGACACCCAATTTAGGAGAGAGGGTATAACTAAGCCGTTTTGCTAATGAGGTATGGAGACCATGCAGTACCATCAAACTCAACTTCAAGCCTTACTTGCTTCAACCACTGCTTTTGCTACTGAGCAAAACATTAATGCACTATTAAAAAAAATTGTTATTCATGCAGGCGAAGTGATTGCTGCAGAAGGTGTGGCCATTTTTGTTTTGGATGTTACAAAAACCTACTTAAACCTAAAAGTAGCTAAATGGCGGGATGAGGTGCGAGAAGTCAATGAAACCGAAGGCATCCCCCTACAATCAGTTGGTCAGTTTAACACTGATAATATTTGTGTATTTGCTGCATTAACTGGTAAACCTCAGCTGATTGATGATATTTATGCAGGGTTTATAGGCTTTGATTTTTCATCCATTTATGAACAAGATAAACGTTATGGTACTAAAACCCACTCATTAATGGTGGTGCCGTTGCGTGATCATGAAGAAAAAACCTTGGGGGTGCTGCTATTAGCCAATGCTAAAAATCAACAGGGTGAACCCTCTTCATTCGTTGCCATGGAAGCGTTAGCGTTATCCTTTGCTGCCCATGCTGCAGTGGCATTAAATAATGCGTATTTAATTGATGCCAATAAAAAGCTGATTGATTTACTGGGTGAATCGAATCAGCAACTTGAAGCAGAAAACAAGCACTTAAAACAAAGCCGCAAACGCTTGAATAATTACCAAATTATTGGTGAAAGTAAAGCGATGCAACAGGCGTATGCTTTAATGGACAAGGTCGTTGCTTCACCTGTTAATGTGTTGCTGCGAGGTGAAACGGGTACTGGTAAAGAAGTGTTTGCTCGAGCTATTCATAATAATAGTGAACGCAGCAATAACCCCTTTATTACTCAAAACTGTGCAGCTGTGCCTGAGCAGTTGCTGGAAAGTGAATTGTTTGGCTACAAAAAAGGCAGCTTTACAGGCGCTACTACTGATAAAAAGGGCTTGTTTGATGAAGCAAATAGTGGCACGTTATTTCTAGATGAAATTGGCGATATGCCATTAAATTTGCAAGCAAAGTTGCTAAGAGTTTTACAAGAAGGGGAAGTACGACCATTAGGTGCCACTCAGTCCCACAAAGTGGATGTGAGAATTATTGCGGCTACCCACTGTGATTTGGAGGAAAAAATAACTGCAGGCAGTTTTAGAGAAGATTTATACTATCGGTTAAGTGTTTTCCCTATTTTCCTCCCTGCATTAAGAGAACGGGGGGATGATGTTATTGTATTAGCAAAGCATTTTATCCGGCTATATGCAAAAAACTACGGTAATTTACCTGCCCGATTAGCTCCATCCACAATTGAAATACTTAAAAGCTACTCATTCCCTGGTAATGTTCGTCAATTGCAGAATATTATAGAGCGAGCAGTATTATTAGTAGATTCCGGTACGGCTATTTTACCAGAGCACTTACCGGAACAAGTCTGCAATGCTGAACCGGCAGAGTCAACTGAAACAAAATCACAGGTATTCTCACTGCAAAATTTACCTGTTAAACAATCCTTAAAAGAAGCAGTTCAGGACTATGAAAGTGCTTTAATTGAACGCTACTTACAAGCCAACAACTGGAACCAAACCCGCACAGCAGAAGTACTTAACATGCCCAGACGAACATTAGTGGAAAAAATTAATCGCTATAAAATAGTGACTAAAGGGAAGCGAAGTCATTAATGTTTTGGTGTCAGATATAAGTCAATAGGATAGTAAAAATTGCTTTGAGTCGATTTTCATGAAATCCCCTTCAGTCTCCCTTTTTCAAAGGGGGATGTTTGTTTCATTGTTCTAATCCCCCCTTTGATAAAGGGGGGGTGTTAAAGGTGCCTTAAAGTGAACCTTCTGCAAAACCAGCTAAGAGTGCTTGGTCTTCAGGTTGAATTTCTGTAAACAACAAGCCTAATTGAAAAGAGTCTTCTTTTGCAATTACATGGCGAACTTCAGCCCTTGTATTGATCACTATTTTTTTGTCTTGGACTAGTGCCTGTATCGTTAATGAAACAACTTGAGGCTTTTTAAAATAGCCTTCTGTTGCTATCAATACACCATGTTTTGAAATGTTAACCGTGATAGCAGGAATTGTTCGGCCTTGCTTGTCATCTTTGAGAGCTACTTGCCATTTAATTTCACGCCTTATCGATTGCCGCTTTTCATGGAAGGACGGAGTACTAATAGCCAGCTCCCTATATCTTTAACAAAGATAAGTTGTTTTTAAAAAATTTTGAAGTTTCACTGGAAAGTATAGCAATACTAGCTTGTGTTGATGTAGTAGTTGATTCATATTGACTTAGCACTCACTCATTTTATGGTTTTGGCTTAACTAGCCTGTGGTAAGCCTCCAGCTCTATGTTCCCTTACTACCTCTATCTGGGGAGATTCGGGCTGGCCCTCTCTAATTCCCATTCATACTTCGGCTATACTCAAAAAACACTGAGTTTTCATTTATTTATTGGAGTAAAGTATATGCAACTATTAAAAATTATCATTCTAATATACTTTACTTTTATTGCTGGGAGGTTCTCTGAAGGGAAAGAGTATATTATAGGTGTAGAAAATACAATGTACTATCCTCATTATAACTTTGCTAAATCTAAGGAAAGTGAGAGCTATGCAAAGGCTGTTTTTGATCTTTTTGCAGAGAAAAAAGGATATAAGTTGAGATATTACTCGCTACCAATTAAACGCTTAAAGGAGAGCTTTTTGGTAGAAAAAACGCTTGATTTTTTATACCCAGACCACCCCTGGTGGACACCAGATATGAAAAAAGATGTTCAGGTTGTCTATAGTCAAACTGTGGTGACTGCTATTGGGGGGACTTTGGTTTTGCCTGAGAATAAAGGGCGTGGAATTGATTCATTCAAAAAGCTAGGAATGATCAGGGGGTTCACTCCTTTTCATTGGAAAGAGTTGATTGAGCAAAAAAAGGTGACAATTTCTCGATCTAGAGATGCGCCTAACCTATTGGAAATGGTCATACTAGGGCGTGTAGATGGGGCTGATATGGAACTTTCAGTAGCAAATTTTCATCTTCAACGCATGGGCAAATTGAAGTCTTTAATAGTCGATCCAGACTTGCCTTATGTGTCAAACCCTTTTCACTTATCGACAATAAAGCACCCTGAAATTATTCAAGAGTTTGATATGTTTTTAAAAGAAAATGAAAAAATACTGACTAGCATAAAACAGAGAATGAACATAATAGAGACAATTGAATAAGGCTCGATACCCTTCAAGTGTCTGATTTATCAATACTACCCGCAAAATTATTATAAGTTATTTTAATTTTTTATTCGCTGTAAATAATAAAGCCAGCTGCATTATAAGTGAAGTTAATCGATAAAGTACGTAAATCCCTAATTAGTAATTATTTTCCTTCATCTGCAGCTTACTTCAATTATAACTGGCAGTGACTTAATCGATCTCAAGAAATAATCAATTAATAGTTGTTTAATTGAATGGTTCGTAGCTTGGTATGGTAAATATTGCAAAACATGACATCGACATTCGAAATACCTCGAGCCACCACGCCAATTCTGTCGCAGTCTGCATTACGGAATTTAATCCAAGCGCGTTGCGAATGTTTTAGTGCATTACGGCTATCTTTTGCGTGAGGCCCATCAAACCCATTTTTCATTAAGCGTTGATATGTCTTATTTAACTCTTTATCGGCCTGCTGAAGTAAATTTTCTGCACATGACCAGTAGCTATCTTGATTACCGTCCTTTTCATATTGCTTGTGACAGGGAGTATCTGAAAATGAAGTGTTAATATCTTTAATAGGGTCAGCTAGTATCACTGAGGGAGCTATTGTTAATGTAGAGAAAATTGTGGCAGAGAATATTTTTTTATGTCAATGAAAGAAGTTATTTTTACCATTTTACTTTCCATTAGATTATCCACCTTACCATCTTAGCTTTATGGAACAAAAACCTACTACTCTAAAAATTACTATTCGTGAAGTTATAACAGAACCCTGCTATTTTCAAGACGTCTTAGTTATTGAATTACAATAATTAGAGGCAGGCATAAAAGTTTGCAGGCTAGGTTATCCTATAATCATTATCACCAAGAGGTAGGCTTAGTTGATGTGTTGGCTATTGACCTGTGTGTTTACCTAGTGATAACTAACCACTATGAATAATACCTTTGACAACCGAATAACAAAAAGTAACAGAACGCCTACATATAAAAATGATTAAGACAATAAAATTGCGCTTTTGACTGAGAAGTAATTAAAGATGAAGTTCTCCAATTTATTATTTGCTAGTATTATTCATGTTGTAGCTATTTCTGGTGTGCAGGCCAATAGCAACCAAAGTGACAGTAATGCAACATCTTCTTCTAGTATTTCATCAAGCAATGGTAACTTTAACCCATGGACAAGCGATATTCGTCTAAAGCAAGATATTCAGCCATTAGAGAATAGCTTGGATAAAGCCAGTCGTCTTAATGGTTATCGTTATTCCTGGCGTCTTGACAGTATACAAGGTCATTTGGCGGGGCAAACTGAATATGGCGTTATTGCACAAGAAGTACAAGCTGAGTTTCCTCAGTTAGTGAAGCAAGATCAACAAGGCTATTTACGTGTTGATTACCGTGGTTTGGTTCCAGTGTTACTAGAGTCTATTAAAGAGCTAAAAGCGCGTGTTGAGGTATTAGAAGCACAACGTTAAAAATAAGTGATAGAAAGGACTCTATGCCCAAACTGTCATATATTATGTAGGATCTAACGCAGTACACTTTACCCTTTTATTGTCGTACAATAAAACCTGCTCAGAGTAAGAAGTTGCTAGTGGTCCATGCGTAAAGTTGTTACCTTATGTTGCGCATGGACCACTAGATAACTATCAGTAATTACTTGCTCTGATTATGGTATTATTTTTTTATGCTTTTATTGGCACTATACGGAACTTAGTCACCATGCCTCAAGCTGTATCATCATTTTCTTCCACTTTTTTCAACAATGTATACCAGCCTACTTATGATTCTAATCATTCACGGCAGGGATTAAGTGAATCTGAAAGTGTAGGTATTCGATATCGACCCAGTCTACATAAAGACTTATCAAGTTTCCTGCACTCTCCTGATTTTTCTAAATTTGAACAAGAGTACCGGCATAATTTGACTGCCCTAAAACAGCTTGCTCAAGATTGGCAAATTGACTGTTATCAGGCGTTTACTACACTAGAAAATCGGTTGTTTGATAACCCGGCTTATTTTGGTTCTATGATTGATACCTTATATGGTTTGGGAAAAGAGTCAATGGATGAACTGGTACGGCTCTTTCAAAATGATCAAATACCTTTGCATACTCGGAAAAACGCCCTGCAAAATTTAGCTCAAGGGGTTACGGTGTGTTCAGAAGGAACGCTATCCAATATTCTCGTTACTGCAAGAGAGCTTGCACTAGCGGCAGGTGGCATAGCAGAGAGCTTACAATATTCAAAAGAAAAATCAATTGAGCAAATAATTGCTAGTTTTGTTAGAAAACAACATAACCCCAAAAAAATTTATGAAATTCACTATGTAAATTCATACATGAATGCTTTAGCTAAACCGTTTGGTTTGAGAGAAATTAAAGATCGTTATACTTCAGAAGTTACTGTAACTTCTGAAAATATCAAAGCAGCTTATCGTGAAGTTTTCGAAAAATTAAGCCCTAGAGTTGTAATTGAGAGCTTACTACAACCTTTAAGTGAAGAAATTGAGTCTGCCTGGCAACAATATAAGACTTTACGAGGTGAGCCTGCTTCAAAACCTATTAGTTTTGAAGACTACAGTGCAGATATTTTTACTACTGATGAGCATACTAGTCTACACCAAAAAATTGAAACTGCTTTAGATCAAATGGATCGTAAGCTTGGGCTGGCTCCTGGTGAAACTCATGTCATTAAGCACGAAGATTTATTTATTTTAAAAGACGATAACCTAAGTCTTCAGTCAGGAACAACATTGGCAGTCTTATCATTAGCACGTTTTTTAGAAACTAAAAACTGGCTATCAGAAACTACAGAGCTTTCTTATTTTCCCCCAAACAAAGCATTGGAGCCAAGCTGGCAACCTAATGCTGAAATTATTCAAAGAGGTGAACTTTTTTTTGTTCAAACTTTCGAGCCTAATAGTCCTCAGCAGGAACGACGATTGTTAACAGTAAAAGATCTGATGGACTTAGTGCCTGACTACTGGCCAACAGGAAGAGAGCACCGGGATGATTGTATTAACCTAGTATCTGAAGCCATTAATAACACACGAAATACAAAGTATTTATTGGATTTACCACCGAAATTCTTAACTGTTTCCAATCAATGGCAACGCTTTTTTGACCGTTTAAACAGCAAGCAGACAAATGACTATATAGATCGCCATACAGACGCTTTAGCGAACATAATAAAGCAGGCTCCACAGGGAACTTTAGCCAGAGGGTTAATGAGCTGGGCATTAAATACCAAAAATTTGAACTGTGTTGAGCATCTGTTAACTATTAATGTGTCGCCTAATACCCGTTTAGAAAAACAGCAAACGCCATTAATGATAGCGGCTAGTGCTGGGCAGTTTGATATAGTTGAAACGCTCTTGGTCGCAGGGGCAGAACTTAATTTGGTTACAATTGATGGTAAAACACCAGCAATGCTGGCAGCTGAATATGGTCATGCAGATATTTTGGATTTATTGCTAACCAACGATAAGCGAAACGTAGAAAGCCGTGACCAAGCAGGAAATACGCCTTTAATGCTGGCTGCTACTCAGGGGCATATCCAAGCTATTAAGGTGCTTTTACAGCACCAAGTGAGGGTTGACTCATCAAGTAGCTATTCACGCCGTACAACACCCTTAATGTTAGCTGCAGAAGCAGGCCACTATAAGGCCGTAGAGCTATTAGTAAAAAACAAGGCAAGCACGGAAAGACTTGATCAATACGGTAATACTCCACTTATGTTAGCTGCTGGAGCTGGTCATCCAGAAGTTGTTAATGCCTTACTGAAGTATGGAGCTGATATTGAGTCCTATACACAACCTCAAGATTATACGCCATTGATGAAAGCAGCAGCTAATGGGGAAGTTGCCATTGTTGCATTACTACTTAGGCATGGTGCAAATCTTCATGCAAAATCGTGGGATGAAAGAACGGCTCTAATGCATGCAGCAACAAATGATCGTGGCGAAGTAATTAGATTATTAGTGGAAAATAAAGCTAAGTTCGAAGCGGAAGATGATGAAGGAAAAACGGCACTTATGATAGCAGCTGAAAAGAACTCTCTTAATGCAGCAAAAGTATTATTAGAATTAGGTGCTAAACCAAATCACTTTGGTTTAAGGAAAACTTGGCATCCATTAACACTAGCGGCCAAAAATGGACATTTAGAAATGATTAAACTGCTATTAGAGAATGGTGCTGATATTAAAGCTCACTCAAAATTACATTCTGCAGAGCATTATGCGAGGAAGCATGGGCATTTAGACGTAGCAGAGTTTTTAGCAAGTTGGAAATAAACATTGGTTTGAAAGTAAGCTATTATTTTTTACTGAAACACCACTTGGTTGTGTATATAGCTATCGGGTGATAATTTTTTGAGATAAGTGTGCTGTAATTCACAGTGAAGTTATTGCCTGTTTATCAATAATGATAGTGCTATTTTTGGTGCCCCTAATATCTCCTCTCTTTTACATTTGTCTAGTGTTTAAATCACTAAAATCAGATTGAATTCTGCTTACCTTCATTGGTTTTTTGTTACATTAGTGAATTATTTTTTTAGTGAGTAGCGTATTTTTTGCGTAATTCATGGGCCAAGTGAATGGTAGATGTGGCTATTGTTTTGGTTTTTGAGTGAATAGGGAGTTAACTGTATGGGTATCATCGGTATCGATTTGGGAACCACTAACAGCTTGATAAGTGTTTGGCAGGATGGGCAAGCTGTTGTTATCCCAAATGTGTTGGGTGATGCTTTAACTCCATCTGTAGTGGGGGTGGATGATAATGGTGAGGTGCTGGTTGGTAAGGCAGCTAAGGAACGTTTATATACACATCCAGCGGTTACAGTTGAGTTATTCAAACGCTATATGGGGAGTGAAAAGGAATACTCGTTAGCTAATCATACATTTAAACCACAGGACTTAGCTTCTTTTGTGTTACGGGCACTTAAAGCGGATGCGGAAGCTTATTTAGGTTGCGAAGTGACAGAAGCAGTTATCAGTGTGCCGGCTTATTTCAATGAACAGCAACGACGTGCTACTCAGTTAGCTGGCCAGCTGGCAGGCTTAAAAGTAGAGCGGCTTATTAGTGAGCCGACTGCTGCAGCATTAGCTTATGGCGTGGTAAGTCCAGATACTGAAAAACATTACATGATTTTTGACTTAGGCGGCGGAACCTTTGATGTATCTGTACTGGAACTGTTTGATGGGGTTATGGAAGTTAATGCCAGTGCTGGTGATAATCACTTGGGTGGAGAAGATTTTCTCGATGTACTTTTAGATTATTTTTGTGAAAAAGTTAACATTAATAAAGAGGTATTAAACCAGGCAGCCTATACCCATTTGCGTCATCAAGTTAATCAAGCCAAACACCAACTCAGCACTCATCATCAAACAATAATACAGTTTAAGTATAATGATAAGCAGGCATTACTTACAATCACTCGAGAAGAATTTGAAAAACTCTGTGAGCCATTAATTAACCGACTTAGGCTGCCAGTAGAGCGAGCACTGCGTGATGCTAAAATAAAACCCGCGGATGTAGATGAATTGATTTTAGTGGGCGGTTCTACTCGGATGGCATTAGTTCGCTCTTTAGTGGCAAAACTGTTTGGCCGACTGCCAAGCTGCTATTTAAATCCAGATCAGGTGGTCGCGATGGGGGCTGCAGTACAGGCTGGGTTAAAACAAAAGGATCAGGCACTAAGGGAAGTTGTCATGACGGATGTATGCCCTTATTCGCTGGGGGTAGAAGTGTCATCTAACCGTGGGGGTTATTATGATTCTGGGCTTTTTAGTCCCATTCTTGAACGTAATACTGCTGTACCAGCTTCACGAGTTGAACGCTTTACAACCTCCTCTGACCAGCAGACAAAAGTAAATATAAAAATCTATCAGGGAGAAAGCCGACGAGTTAAGGATAATATTAAGCTGGGTAATTTAATGATAGAGGTGTCCCCAAAGCCAGCTGGTGAAGAAGCAGTTGATATACGTTTTACCTACGATGTGAATGGTATTTTAGAAGTAGAGGTTAAAGTCGTATCAACTGGGCAACAGGCAACAACTGTTATTGAAGAGTATCCTGGCTTGCTTACTCCGGCAGAAATTGCCACAAAGCTTGCTGCTTTATCTGAAATTAAAATCCACCCACGTGATAGCATGGAAAACCGTTTATTAATGGCTAGGGGAGAGCGTCTTTATGAGCAAGCATTGGGTGAACAGCGAGACTATATTGGTGAGCTGTTAATGGAGTTTGAAACGGTGCTAGCGCAGCAAGATATAAAAAAAATACGGCAGTTGAATAGGGACTTAAACCAGTTATTTGATGAAATAGAAGCAGAATTACATTTATTATGAGTTGTTGGGAAACCCTTGGCATTGAGCCGACAGGCGATCTTAAACAAATTAAGCGTGCCTATGCTACTAAACTAAAACAGCTGGATTTAGCAACCCAGCAGATGTTATTTGAAGAGCTTCGAGGGGCGCTGGAAACAGCAAAATTGAAAGCACAGGCGGGGCTGCTTGATCAACCTCAGTCTATAGAAGCAGAGCCCTTAGCAGCAGAGCTCTCAGAAAGCGGGCCTCTAGAAAAAGAGTCCCTGGAAACAGATCGCAACCAAAAAGATGAGCCGCCGGCTCTTGTCGCGCAACAAGATGACTTTCTTACTCAGTTAGAAGTATTATATGCTGACTTCCCTCGTCGTATTCAACTTGAAGAATGGCAGCAATTATTAGCAAATTTGCCTGATTGGACACTTGATAAAAAACTCCATATCAGTGAGGTTTTATTCGCTTTTTTATTAGAAAATTACTACCTTCCAACGAATATTTTAGCCTACTTGGAAAAACAGTTTGACTGGTATGAACAGTATTTGCAATTAATTAAACAATATGATGAAGCAGACGTTAGACGATTATTTGCTTTAGTTAGGCAACCGTTGGGCTTTCCTGGTTTTGAGTTTTTACAGGACTTACCGAGCAATAAGGCAGATCATTACATAGAGTTGCGTTGGGCTGGTCGTCAGGCACTGGTCAATCATAATACTGATAAAGTATTTGAATACTTATTACAAGCCTACGATTTGTATAAGCAAGATCCTTATTTATTAAGGCTACTAGGCAACGCATTTGAGCGGGTTGATCGTTTTGATAAGGCACTAGACTGTTATTATGCTGGTTTTGAGCTGACAAATGAGGACTATGATTTTTTACTTAGAATAGGACATCTAGAGCAACGTAAACAAAATTGGGAAGCTGCGAGCCGAGCTTTTATGGCTGCGTTAAATATTAATCCAGAGCAGCTTGCTGCTCGTAAAGGGTTAATTGAGTGTGTATTGCATTGTGAGCTAGATAAGGAAACCTTAGATGATATCTATTGCTCACTCAGTCAATTAATTGAACAAAACCCACTGGATATACAGCTGTTGTTCTTGCTGGCAAAAAAAGAGCAGGTTGCTAGGCAAAATCAATTATCAGCAACCTTTAGTACTTACTACTGGCTTATTTTAGCTAAGGCACAAATTTATCAACAAGACTTTGCTGAGG
Organism: Spartinivicinus poritis; assembly: GCF_028858535.1. Classification (NCBI taxonomy): domain Bacteria; kingdom Pseudomonadati; phylum Pseudomonadota; class Gammaproteobacteria; order Oceanospirillales; family Zooshikellaceae; genus Spartinivicinus; species Spartinivicinus poritis. The sequence continues at coordinate 54,531 of NZ_JAPMOU010000018.1, read as the reverse complement.
CAGCACAATCTATTGAGCAGGCGGAAAAGCTGGATAAAACTGACAAAGAGCAACAACAACTGCTAGCGGCTAAAGCGAATTTATTTGTTAGTCAGCAACAGTATCAAGAAGCGCTACCTATTTTAAGGCAATTGTCGGGTAATAGATTTGTTACGGCCAATATTTTTTATCAGCTGGCATTTTGTCTTTTAGCAGTAGAAGAGGAAGACTCACATACATGTTTACCCTTTATTAACCAGGCTATCAAGCTAGACCCTAATAACATTGACTATTATGCAGCCAGAGGAAAGTACTATTACGATACGGATCAATATGAAAAATCTGCTCAGGAATATCTACAGGTTGTCGCTCAAGAAGACAATAACAGTGTTTACTGGTTTCGACTGGGGTACAGTCAATATCAACTAGGCCAGTATCAACAGGCGATGAATAGTTATCGTCACTGTGTGGAAATCGATGAGACTAATCAATCTGCTCGGGTTGAAATCTTTGCCTGCTATTTGGCGTTAGGGGAAAATCAAACAGTACTAGCTGAGTTGCAGGTGTTTTTAAAAAACAACCCTGAACATATTCGTGCTTTGTGGCTTCAAGCAGAAACATACCGATACAGTGGTATGATCAATGAGGCAATGGCTGCTTATCGACATGGCTTTAATCAATATCAAATATCTGATATGGGAGCTTGGTTAGCGTATTTGTTGCTAAAAACAAAACAATATTTTTTAGCTCGTAAAATACTCAAACAATTAGCTGAATATAAAGACCATGCGTTTTGGTCATATCTTCAGCTTGGTTTATTAGCGTTGCATTTTAATAAGAAAATAAAAGGGTTTTATTATTTAAATCAGGCTTTTGAAATAGCAGAACAAGAACAATTGGTATATGCCTATGGTGCTTATTTTTTACGTGGTATCAGCCTTTATTACAATGGAGATAAACTAGCTGCTGTTAACTCATTTAAACAAGCGTTAGCAAAAGAACCTGACTGTGCTATGTCTTACGCTTATTTAAGTATTATTCAAAGGGATGTAGGTTTACAAGATGAAGCCTCTCATTCTATTGAGCAAGCATTGGCATTAGAGCCACAAAATAGCCCAAGAAAACAATGGTTGGAAATCTTAGCTTACGCGATAAAAGATCAGGTTAATCAATTAACCTGGTCAGTAAAATGGAAGTACTTTGGGCTTTTTCGCCATAAACCGAGTGCTTTGATTGCAAGCAAAGTCATATTACCTTTTCCCCCTCAGTTGGTTGATAAACCACAGGTGGGTGGTGATACTTGGCACCCTTCTGAATTAGCAGAGCATAAACAGATGCAAGATGCTGCAGCACAAATCAGTGATGAATAAGGAGGCTTGAAATGAAGAAGCCTGGTAATAAGTTAAATACTTATAATCCTGACCAGTTAACAGCAGCAGAACTTTGGGCTATAGGACTATCTAGTATGCTCAGCTGTCAAAATCATGAGCGACTAGACACGCTGTTTGGCTGCGCACAAACAGAAGAAAATATTGAAGCATGGAAGCAGTCTCACCAACGCTATTGGGGAGTAACAGATCATGACAGTTTGCTAGATATGGGTAAGTGGTTAGTTGATGAAGGGGGACATAATGCGGGTTTTATGTCTAGGCTTAACTATTTGCGGTTATTAACCGATAAAGAACAACTGATATATATTGAGCAGTATAAAGAGGATGTAGATGAATATGCCAGGCTGCAGTTGGTATACAACAATATAGGTAAACTAAATGCAGCTGGAATTATGTCATGGGATATGGGACGTTATATTAATATGTTAAAAAAAGGTATTGTCATTGGTTATAGCTGGAAAATCATAAAGTGACATGGCTACTCTCATCATAAAGCGTGCTATCAGTGAGTATAGGGTCATCCATTCTATGCCACATTATAGATTTCCAGCTATATCTCACCTATGAAGAGGGCTGGATAGAAATGTATCGGGTGGCAGGGCTTATCCAGCCACATTTTACTAGTTGGATGGAATATTACCACAGCTACGCTGTTGGTCGACAATATTGGCGTTTTGATATTAGTGAAGAGAATGCTTTACATGGCTTTTATTTAATCGAGCGACTAAAACAAGATCTTAATAGTCCTATCAATAAACTTGCCTGGCAAACTGAATTACCAGAGAGGGATTAAGGGCTATGATAAGCCCTTAATACTTCGCAAAGGGTAAGATTAAATACCGTGTTGATCTCTTACTTGCTGAATTTTCGCGGCTAAATCTACCGGTAATTCATTTTCTTTAATGCGGCCAAAAATATTGCTAAGTACACGCTTTTCATTATTGTCTACTTTGCCATCCCGCAACACAATGTCCATCATTTTATTAAATTCTTCATGATTTAATGTACCATCATTACTAAATGCTTCGGCTGCGTAGGTTGCTAGCTCTAAATAATCACGGCTTTCGTGGTTTGCCATATTTAATCCTCTTTATGTGAAATCTGTTAATAAATTTTATTCGTTACTGATCAAGGTTTTGCTGTTTTTGAGCCTGGCTTAGGTGTCTGGTAGCGTTGTAGACGATGAGTGAGTTCGTTCACCTTACGTAGTATATTTTGGTCAAGCCCAATTTTATGATTCATTGATGTTACTACCGGCATAAAACTTGTTTCGATAGTCATCGCTAAGGTACGGATAATATCCTCCAAGTTTTCACTTGGCTGATTAACAATTTGAATATTAGCTTGTTTTTCGGTAATAGCTTGACTTAATGTCTGTATGCCACTTGCTAATTTAGCACCACTATCTACTTTGGTGAGTTGTTTTCCCACCTGAGTTAATACAGTAACTAATCCATTAACTTGCTTATTTAATATGGCCATGCTTTGATCTTGTTGTTGACTAGACTGTTGCAAGTGTTGGCCAACCGTTTGTAATTGATCAGTTAATTGTTCTAGCCAAGTGCTGGTACCTTGCTGGCTGGCCAGTGTGCTGTTAATGGTTTGAAGGTTGCGGTTAATAGTGACTACTTGGTTAGCCATTTGCATAATACTATCAGCGTCATCGCCTCCCAGTGACTGAATACGCTGGAATTCTTCTTGAATTTGTTGCCAGCGGTTTTTTTCTGTATCAGACAGGCTATTACGTAAAGCGCCAAGTTTAAGTAAGTTTTCTTCTGCTCCACTGGTTAAGGTTTGGGCTTCGCCTAAATAGTGGTCGCCGATTAGTGATTGCAGCTCCTCTTCATTCATAATCGCAACCACTTTTTCAGCCATCTTATTCATATTGCGATAACTGCCTTGTAATTTAAAAGGTGGCTCTGTGCGATACTTATCGGCTGTAGCTGCTGAGCGGATATATTCTTGATTAACTTTAAGCACCACATCCTGGATTTTAAATAACCGCTGCAGTACGGCAACAATTTCATCTAGCTCTGCTGAACTGTATTGATAGCTTAATTCGCTGGAAGACTGTTCTTTACTTTGTGCCATGGCAATTATTTTATAAATGTCAGCCATGTCACGATTAGCAAGTGGCGCTAGCACTGGGTTTGAGGTAAGTGCATTTTCAATATAACTAAGTTTAAACTGCTGATCACTGCCGCTTAATACATCACCCAGGTTATAGATATCAGCCCGGTTGGCTAGCATATCGGGAATCTTAAATACTTCTCCTGATTCGGTATAGGGGTTGCCTGCCATAATCACACAGAACTTTTTCCCGCGCATATCATAGGTTTTGGTTTTGCCTTGCCAAACCCCTTCTATACGACGGGTACCATCGCAAAGGGAGATAAATTTTTGTAAAAATTCAGGATGAGTGTGTTGAATGTCATCTAAGTAAAGCATGACATTATTGCCCATTTCTAAAGCTAAATTGAGCTTTAGCAGCTCTTGGGCAGCAGTGGCATTGGGGGCTTCTTGTGGGTCAAGGGATAATACATTATGGCCTAGGGCAGGGCAGTTGATTTTCATAAAAATCAGTCCTAACCGATTAGCCACATATTCCATGAGGGTAGTCTTACCATATCCGGGTGGTGAAATAAGCAATAACAGCCCCATTAAATCTGTACGCTTATTATCACCTATTGTGCCCATTTGTTTAGCCAGGTTATCCCCAATAATAGGGAAATACACATCATTTATAAGTTTGTTACGTACAAAAGAAGCTAAAGGTTTGGGTTTAAACTCATCTAAACGAAGAGACTCTCGTTGTTCTTCCATTAATTGATGGCGTAGTTCACCAAAACGTTTAAATGCAGGTACATCGGTTAAATTAAAATGCGTGAGTCGATCGTTAAACTCTGCCAGATTAAAATTTAAGGTACTGCTATTAATTAAAGGGTGATCACCTAGCAAGTCATTAATTTGTTGTTCTGCTTGAAAGGCAACGGTCATAAATGAAATGTCGTGCTCTAGCAAAATATAGCTGGTTGCATCTGCCAGAATAATATCAGCATAGTCAGTTGTTTGTTGTTGGCTATAGGCTTCTAACCAGGCATTGACCAGCAGCCACTGTTCTTTTAATTGGTTTTTTAGTTGGGCTAGAGTATCCAGCAGCTGACGGCGATGATTAATTTTCTCAAGAAACTGCATGCACTGTTGAGCAAGTTCAACGCCTTGTTGACTGACTGTAAATTTTAAATCGCTATCCCCCAATGACTCAATTAAATAATTGGCTGCATTATCAATTTCTGAGTCGCTAAAAGCTAATAACTGGTTTTCATTAAATTGTTGTAGTTGCTCGACAATAGCGTTTTTTGCTTGAAGATAAGCTTGGTTGCTGTTCAGGTTTTCAATCAGTAGTTTTGCGGTATAACCTTGGCTTTTTAAGCTGATTTGTTGTTCTTTATCCAAGCCGTATACCCAGAATAACGCTGCGGCAGCACGGGCACGTGCTGAATAGCTAAGACGCTGTTGGGTATCTTTAAGACTGGTATACTTCTGAATAATTTTTACCGCATCGTGGTCATGTACCCCTTTTTCATACCCTTCCTGGTATCGAGGGCTGGCAAAGTCGCGAACGGCTTTTAGCAAGTCTGATTCATTAAGTAATAGCTTTTGCAGCTTTTCATTACTCATGCCTTCTTGTTGTAGTTCAGCGGCCTGTAAAAATTGATAAGCCAGATATTCTGCACGATAAACGCGATCATTTTCAGACACCAGGCTTTGCTGCCAGTAAGTTTTTAACTGGTTTAACCCTTCCGATACAAGTGGTTGATAAAAATTGGTACCGGTCAAGTGTAAGTACAAACCATCCTGACGGGGAAGAATAGCGGTATCTAAGGTTTGGGTGTTAACACTGAATTTATGTTTACCCAGTTTAATGACCTGACCACTTTCTTCATAGATATCCTGTTTGTCTCTCAGGGTTTTTAGCGCTTGATCTTTAATACTCTTTAATGAGGCACTTAGTTCATCGGCTTTTACTGACTCTTTGAGTTCAGCCAGACGTTTGACCAGGTCATGAACTTTTAGAATCATCGTATCTGAAGCAAAGAATGTATTAATTTGCTCTGTATCGTTAAATGTTTGACTGCGCCGTTCAATACCCGTTAATACGCGTTTGGCGGAGTCATAAAGGCTTTGAGCCCGACGTTGGCGCTCTTCTAATAAGGTTTGTTTTCTTGTTTCAAAGGTGTCATACAACTCTTCGCGCTTTTGCAAAATATCAGCAAGAAACTGATCATGCTCGGCAAATTGGGTTTCAATTTCTTCTAATTGGATTGCCAGCTTGGATAATTCTTCATCACAGCGTTCTGGTGTATCAGTCAAGCTTAAGGCATTAGTAATGGACAAAGAAAATAGCCTGAATTGTGCACCAAACTCTGCAACTGATTCTTTGCTGCTTAACTCTTTTAGCCGATTATTGGCTCTGGCTTTAGTTTGATTGAGCTTGGCATAAATTTCTGAAATAGTTTCTAATATTTCAGTGCGTTGTGGAGCATCTTCAACATCCAATGTTGATAACATATTGGTCAATAAATCCAAGCCACTGGCGGTTTCTTCGATAGTGTCTAAGGTTTCTTGTAATGTTTTAACGTTTTCAGCCTGGCCGGCTTTGGTGTCTAATTCCGTGATTTTTTCATGATAAGGGGTTAGTGCTTGGTCTGAACTGATAAATTTTACTGTTGCCTGGCTGATTTCAGCCAACTTACTATCAAGTAGTTCATTAAGCCCTTGTAAGTGTGTTTGATTAATGTAGCGAGTGTCCTGGATTGTTAAAAGATGGCCTTTATGCTTTTTTAAACCATCCAAGGCATTAACAAATAAATCGGGGCTGTTCCAACGCTCTGGGGTCAGGCTACGAATCAGTTCTGTTTGTTTGGTCTCTGCTTCTTCTAAAACCTTTTTAGCTGTTTTTTGGATGTGCTGAACTTTTTCAAACTCATCTAAAACCATCTCTGCTGTTTCAACGATGGTATGGATATCTTTTGCAAGATGATCAACAGCTGCTTCGTCTAGCCAGTAATAATTATCAAACAGTACCTTGCATTGAGCAATTAGTCCTTCATACACATTAGTGCTAGGGCTTAAATGTAAAACCGCTTTAGATATACTAAAAATGTCGGATACAGCACGAACCAGTTCAGCATTACCAATGGTGGCTAGAAATCCACCAGCAGTTTCTTGGGCTGCTGCGTGTTCGTCAGAGGAGTAGGGGGTTTGCCAAACCTGCATCGGATGAATCCGAGTAGGCTCAGTACTGGCTGTAGTAAAAATGACCATTTTGCCATCAGGGTACAAACCGTAACCATGACATTCTATTGGGTTGGCCAGCTCTTTTTGAATTAGGTTATAAGAACAAAGGACGAAGCGGCCTTCTTCAGCTTCATAAAAGACATAAAGTACATCTTCGCCATTGGGGGCTTTTATCGTGCGTTTATACTCTAAGTTATCCGTGTTGATTGAGCTGAAAGTTTTGTGTTCGCCACCGGGCAGGTAATAACCGCCTGGGTAAATAATACCATGGTCTTCAGGTAGTTGGAGACAAGACAGGCCAATTTGATCAATTCTTATCACAGTATCGAGTAGGGCGTTATATACCAGGTAGCGCCATTGCTGCTCACGATAGGGTTTTATTTTTAATAGAATTAACTGGCCTAACTCAGCAAAGTAGACTTCAGCATCATCCAGCGACTGATGTTTATCTTCTACTGGTTCGCTATAAATCCCTTGCCCTGTGTCGGTATTGTCTTCTATTTTTACTGTTAGATCACCATTAATAGTTTCAACAAACAGTTTGTTTAGAATATTGATGTGGGGGTGATCACCAAGTACGTGATCTTCTCGTCCGGTTTTAGTCCATTCAAAGTCGTGGGAAGGGGGAAGGGTAAAATCTCGTTCACCACGGTTATCAACATATTGAATGTGGTCTTTGGTGATTTGCCAGCGAAATACCCGAATATCAGTAATTTTTTTGCCAATTTGAAAAGCGGCCAGCAGGCTGGATTCTGAGACACGCAATTGAATAAGTGTTGCTTGTTTGTAGTAGGTATATAATTCGTTAAAGTCTTCCTGGAATTTAGTGTCGTCTAAAAAGCTGCCCTTAATAGGGACTTCTTCAAGTTGAAATTCATTATTTTCTTCTTTTAACTGATATAACGCAAAAACATCCTCTATACTGGTTTCTTGCTTAAGGCCTATATAAACATTGTAACCAAATAGCAGTTTCTTACCAATGCGAACAATATCCCTGGCAACACAATTATTTTCAGTGCGGGCGCGAGTACGACCAATAACTTCTAATTGAGTTTGACCAAAAGTATTAATGCGTTGCTGGTTGAGGGAAGCCGATTTTTGCTTTAACTGTTCTGCTTGTTCTTCTAACCGCTTGCGTAAAATATCATAGGCACCGTCTTGGCTGACGGCTTGGGCAAGTTGTTGATCTGCTGAGTTGACTTCCACTGTAGAATACCTCTTTGCCATGCAATGGAGATGTTGTAAAAAGACACTATAACAAGGAGAAAAGAGGGCAATGATAATTCACTGCCCTTGATACCTAGTGATTAACTATCATCACCGGGTTGCAGTTTTTCTTTAGCCGCTTCGAGTAGTTTTTTAGCAGCTTCAGTGTCTTTTTTATTGGTTGCATTAGCTAAAAAGTGAGTGAGAATACCCGCCACTTGTTGGATAGTTGAGGACTTCTCTACGGCACCATCAATCGCTTTACCTACCGAAAGTGACTTAACAAACGAGTCGAAGTAATCTCCGCCGCCGCCAACAATATCGATTTTGGCTTGTTTCATAGCCTCAGACAGCACTTGTGCTTGATAGGCTGCGATGTCTTTACTGATATCAATTTCAGCCATTTTCTCAGCATGAGACGTATCCAGCTTCATTCTAAACTCTTCATGATCACGGGCTACGTCACTCATGCTGGTCATCGCATCGAACTTCTCACGTAAGCCATCGGCTTCTGCTTTAAAGCGCTGACGAATAGCTTCAGCTTCGGCGTGGCCTTGTTTTTCAATCGCTTCCGCTTCAGCCACTTTGACTTTCACTTGCACCAAGGCTTGCTTTTCTTCGCTATCAGCATCGGCATCTTTTACTCTTACTTCAGCCATGCCTTGCATTTCCTGACCTTTTGCTTCGGAAGCCATCTTTTCAGCGGTAACTTTCGCTTCTGCAAGCCCAACTTGTTCTGCACCCTGTGCCTCTGCTTGCATTTTTTCTTTCAATACACTGGCTTCTGCTAAGCCGGTTTTTTCTAAAGCCAACGCTTTTGCTTCTTCAACCTCGGCTTGGGCTAGCCCTGGTGCCGCAACTTCTGCTTTAACCCCTTCTGCCAGGCGAACTTTGGCTTGCGCTTCTTTTTCGGAAATTTCCAGTTTAGCTTGGGCTAAGGTGAGCTTTTGTTTAGCTTCATGTTGTGCACATTGTTCTGCCGCTTCAGACGCTTTAATTTGCTTAACTAAGGCTTGCTCTGCTTCCGCTTCAGCATCAGTGACGGTCACTTGTTTTTGTCGATCTGCTTCAGCCACTACCCGTAAGGTTTTTATTTGTTCTTCTTCTTCTGCAACTGTGCGATCAACAGCGACTCTTTCACGTACTACATCAGCAATAGCTTTACGCTCTTCTTCTAAGGCTTTTTCTTTAGCGATGCGCTGCAACTCTACTTCTTTTTCACGGGAAATGACTTCTAATTCTCTGACCCGTTCAACTTTTTCCGTTTCAATGGCTAAAGCTCGCTCGCGGTTTTTTTCGGCAACCTCAACTTCACGCTGCTTGTTTTGTTCTTGGACTTCAATTTCCTGGTTGGTTTCGATACGAGCGCGTTCAGCTTTTAACTGTTCTTCAGCTTGTACTTTATCAATTTCAGCTTGCTCCCGCGCTTTTACTGAAGCGATCTCTCGTTGTTGTTTGGCCTCTGCATCGGCTTGTTGGCGCTCAAGCTCCAAAATCATTTCTTTAGCTTCAACATCTTTCTTTTTAATTTGCATTTCTTCTTCACGCTGCAACTCATTTGTACGAACATGTTGTTGCGCTGTGAGCTCGGTAATTTTTCGAATTCCTTGGGCGTCTAAGATATTGTGATCATCAAGTTGGGTAAGAGGGGTTTGCTCGATGTAATCAATAGCGACATCACTTAAATCGTACCCACCTAAATCATTATCAGGAGGGCTTAATTGTTCAATAATTTGTTCTCTAAATTGGGCACGCTCACGATAGAGATCTTCAAAATCCATTTGCTTGCCCACCGTTTTCAGAGCTTCAGAAAACTTTGCGCTAAACATCTCTTCCAAAGTGGTTTGATCTGATGCTCGATTACAGCCTATTCGTTCTGCTACTTTTAAGACGTCATTAGCATTCTTGTTCACTCTAACAAAAAAAGCGACCACGATATCAGCACGGATATTATCTTTACAAATTAAGCCATCGGTACCTTTACGGCTGATTTCGATGGTTTTAAGTGAAATATCCATAAACTCTTTTTTATGAATAACAGGTAACACCAAACGGCCAGTAAAAGTAACTTCAGGTTCTTTTCGCATGGTGTTAACAATCATGGCAACCCCTTGCTCAACTTTAACGTAGAACTTATTTACGAGTGCAAGTATTGCAAAAATGACTATTACACCAATTCCGATAAATACGAAGATAGGCATTGCGGTTGATAACCAGTCCATTCTTTACTCCTTAATATTGGGGGCTGAATAATTTTTTTGGATTAATCAATTAAATCTAGTTCACTGACAGTGTAGGTGTTGTGTTCTTTGTTATGCTCTAAAATTGTCACCTTGTCTCCTTTTTTTAATGAGTTGGGCTCTTTGTGACGAATATTAATAATCAGCTCAGTACTACCAAGGTCGCAAATAGCCTGACCAAATTTTTCAGTTACTTTGCTGGTGCTAATAACACATTGTCTACCAACCAAGGACTCTTGATGATGATGGCTTTTAAAAAAGGGTTTTAGTGGCCTGATACAGCGTGCGGTTAATATAATGGATAGACCAAAGCTAATTACAATAACACCTGCGCCAACAAGCCACTGCAGCCAATTAAAAGGTAATAATTGTAGTAAAAATAACGATGCAAAATAGGTAAATAGCCAACCCCAAAATACTAAAAATGAAATAATGATAGTAATCGGGACACCAGTTAAGCCAAGAGTAACCATTAGGCCACTAATACCTGCTGTACCATCAATATCACCGTCAGCATCAATATCCATATCACCATCTAAGATATCAATATCCATCATTCCTATCAGTGCAAATAGCCAATAACAAAGAACGATACCTAATAACGTCGTGTAAATAGCAGTTGGAAATGAAATGATGGTGCTTAAAAAGGTTTCCATATATAAATGCCTTGCTATTCGGTTTGGGGTTTAGAAACATGGTCTACTAGTAGTTCAGCAGCTAAATGTTTTATTTCTACTTTATTACCAGGATCGAGATTAAATTTGTCCGCTAGGAATAAAAAATCCTCTTCTGTTAATGAGATAGATAGTCTCAGTCGCTGTGGTTTTCGATGAACGGGCAAACCAAGTATTTGTCTAACTCGATCTGAAGGGTTTATGCCTCTATCGACTGCTTCTCGGCGGATTTGTAACTGAATTTCAGTTCCCAAATCGAAAGCAACCTGTACAGCTTTAAGTGCTTTCTTTTCTTGTTGCCATTTTTCTGGAAGCTTGGTGTCTTTAGTCATAAAAAATGCGTATGTTTGTCAGGTGGATTAATTAAGTTAAGTTTTTGGCTGCATTAACTGACGAATGGTTTTAACCTCGGTGTTTTGGGCTATGTTATGCATAGTGCCATTACACCAGGATGGCTGATTGTTTTTTGTGGTTTTATGTCTTGTTAGCCCTTTGTCTTTTATGCAGCTGGCTGTCACCAGTGGTTGACTGGTTTTTTTTAAATGCTCGGAGACGGCGAGGTTTATCTGGCTAACGCCATCAATATTTGTTTGAATAAGTCGTTCACGTTGTGCTTCTATCAGTGCATGTTCACTTCTTTCAATAGCTTGCCTGGTTTTTTCAATCAGACTAGTTAGATCATTATATTGTGCTTCGATAGCCTCTAACGCAACGGAAAGCGTAGCGCTTTGTTCTGATTTTAATAATGCTTTACTTTCATGTCCGGTTGATAATAAATGATCAATTTCTTTTTCTAAATGTGCCAGCTGTTTGGCTTTATCATTTTTATGTTGCTGTAGCTCCGTTACCAGAGGCTGCTTATTTGCCAGTGTTTGTTTAAGTTTTTTTAGTGTTGCAGCATTTTCTTTAATAATATTATTGATTTCTTCTGCTGAATGAACCGTGGGCTGCTCTAAGCTATTGAGCGACTGTTCTAGTTTGCTTAAAAAAGCTTTAATTAGATTCATAATACACCTTGGTTACACTAAATATTCTGCTAAAGCACTAGTGGCTTCCATGGCATTATCGTGAAGCGTAATAATTTCATGCAATATATCTTCAAAACTGGACTGTAGCGATAAAGCGCCATAAACAAGATACTTGTCGTCTGCTTTAGCAAAAGAAGAAAGTGGCATCGGTACATTAAGCTCTAGTAACGTATTTAATAATGCTTCTTTACTGTCAACTTTAACCTCTTGCTCCGTCCACAAATAAACAATGCATAGTATTTGTTGGCTGGTAATAGTGACATATACCGGTAGTTCATCCAGCTCCTTTACAGTGACTTGTAACACTGGAGGGGCGCCTGGTATAGGCTGACAGTCGAAATGATAGGTGTCGTGATATGACAAAGCGTTAAACTTTTCTGCCAGCTTAGTGACATCCATATGTGTTCCTTACTTCTGATAAAATGCAGTAACTAGCTTATTAGTTAGCTTTTTGTTACTACGTGTATATGATTGAGATATATCGACATAATATGTCAGCATGTGATGTTGTGCAAGTTTATTTTAGACAATAAAAAAGGCGCCGATAGGCGCCCTTGGTTTTAATTTTGAAATAAACAGCGGGTTCTACTCATCCAGGAAGCTTCTGAGGTGGTCAGAGCGAGTAGGGTGGCGTAGTTTACGTAAGGCTTTGGCTTCAATTTGCCTGATCCGTTCACGTGTAACATCAAACTGTTTACCCACTTCTTCTAGCGTGTGGTCAGTGTTCATGTCGATACCGAAGCGCATCCTCAACACTTTGGCTTCTCGTGCTGTTAATCCAGACAGTACTTCTCGTGTTGCTTCTCTTAGGCCACCAATTGTGGCAGAGTCAACCGGTAATTCAATGGTAGCATCTTCGATAAAGTCACCCAGGTGGGAGTCTTCATCGTCACCAATAGGCGTCTCCATTGAAATAGGCTCTTTCGAGATTTTTAGTACTTTGCGGATTTTGTCTTCGGGCATTTCCATTCGCTCAGCCAGTTCCTCCGGTGTTGCTTCTCTACCCATTTCTTGCAGCATTTGTCGTGAAATACGATTTAGCTTATTAATGGTTTCGATCATGTGTACCGGAATACGAATAGTCCGAGCCTGGTCAGCAATCGACCGGGTAATTGCTTGTCGAATCCACCAGGTGGCATAGGTTGAAAACTTATAACCGCGACGGTATTCGAATTTATCAACGGCTTTCATCAAACCAATGTTGCCTTCCTGGATTAAATCAAGGAACTGTAAACCACGGTTGGTGTATTTCTTGGCAATAGAAATTACCAGACGCAAGTTGGCCTCGACCATTTCTTTTTTGGCGCGGCGTGCTCGTGCTTCACCAATGGACATGCGACGATTGATTTCTTTCACTTCAGGAATAGTTAAGGAAAACTCTTCCTCAATAGCCAACAGCTTTTTCTGAGAGCGTTGAATTTCAGGCTTGAATATATCAATGCCTTCAGCGTACTTAGCTTTTTTGCCGATTAATGTATCACACCAATCAAGGTTCGTTTCATTGCCTGGGAAGGCTTTTAAAAACTCCTTACGTGGCATTTTTGCAGAGCGAACACACAAATGCATGATCGCCTTTTCGTTGTAGCGAATTCGCTCTAATGCGTTACGAACTCTAAAAACCAGTAAGTCAAATAGCTTGGGTGTTAGCTTAACTGGCATAAATAAAGCCGCTAACTGCTCCAGTTCTACACCTGCTTCTTTGCTATTTCTGCCATGCTTTTCTGTGGCAGAGATGACTTTTTCCAGTTGCTCTCTTATCTCTGTAAAACGAATTCTGGCCTCTTCTGGATCAGGACCGCTTTCTTTGTCCTCATCATCACTGTCTTCATCGTCTTCGAGATCGGCTATTAGTGCTTCATCTTCCTCTTCTTCTGTTGCAGGAACAGCGGCCTCTGTTTCAGAGTCGGGATCGATGAAACCATTAAATAGGTCGCTTAAGCGGCCTTCTTCTTCTACGATTTTGTCGTATTCGTTTAGAACGTTTAGGACCGAGCCGGGGAAATACGCAAGGGCATTCATTACGTCTCGCGTACCTTCTTCGATACGCTTGGCTATGCTGATCTCACCTTCACGGGTTAGTAGCTCAACTGTTCCCATTTCCCGCATATACATACGTACGGGGTCAGTAGTACGCCCTGCTTCCTGCTCCACAGCTGCCAGTGCGGCAGCAGCTTCTTCAGCAGCTGCTTCGTCTGTGTCTGCTTCATTTAATAGCAGGGTATCTGCGTCGGGCGCAGCTTCATAAACCGTAATTCCCATATCATTGATCATGCGGATTATGTCTTCCACTTGATCTGGATCTGAGATATCCTCTGGTAGGTGGTCATTTACTTCGGCATAAGTAAGATAGCCTTGTTCCTTGCCGCGCGCGATAAGCTCTTTAAGGCGAGATTGTTGCTGCGAATTTTCGGACATAGTTACCCTTTAACAACGAAATCAGATGTGCCGACGGTAAGAGCGAAATTATAGCCCATTTCTAAAGCGCTGTTCTAGCAGTTTAGCTGTATTTTTGCAGTATCGAAAAATAACCTTCATTTTTTCTTCAATCATTATTGCTTTTTTGCTGCCTTAGCTGAGCGAATGCTTTTAAATAATCTGCTTTACTCGTTTCATCGTTGAGTGTGGTGGCCTTGCTAGCCAGCTCATTCAGCTGCTGTTTCGAGGTTGCAGTTGAAAGCTTGGTTTGCACTCGTTTAATACTGTCGATAAATAACTGGTTTGTTTGTTTAGTCGTTTCTGGTGCAGAATTGTTCAAGATTTCTTTGAGTTGATTCCCTGCGCTAGTTCCATAATAGTGACCAATAAACTCGCCTATTGAGTCTTGGGGCAGGCTGTTGCTAAGTAGGCTTTTTTTAAAATAGTGCATGGCATCTATAAGTAATTGGGTTGTCTGATCAGCAACACCTCCTTGGAAATTATCAAGATTTACTTGGCTGACTAGATTTGGCTCAATAAACAGTAATAAAAGTGCTGTTTCTGCAGGTGAGCGGACTGTCTGGGTTGATTGAGGTTGTGAATAAGAAGCGATCTGCTCAGTTGGTTTTGAAGTTGTAATTGGTGTTGAGTGTTGGCTTGAAAGCGCAGAGGGATTGGGGTTACTGGGGGTTATGCCGGTTAGCTCTGCTAAGCGATTTTCAATAAGTTGCTTAAATGTGCTGGGTTTTAAATTGCTGAGGTAAGGAGAAGCCAGCTTTGATAATTTAGCTCTACCTTCCAAGCTATGCAGGTTAACCTGTGCTTCCAGTTGCTGGAAAAAATATTCTGTTAAAGTCAGGCTTTGATTATCAAGGCGCTGTTGAAATTGCTTTGGTCCTTCGCTGCGGATAACAGAGTCTGGATCTTCTCCTTGAGGTAAAAATAAAAACTTTGCACTATAGCCATCTTCCATACTGCTGAAAGAGTTTTCTAGTGCTCGCCATGCTGCTTTTTTACCTGCTTCATCACCATCAAAGCAAAAGATAATTTCATTACTTTGCTTAAATAATTTGCGAACGTGATCGCTTGTAACAGATGTACCTAAAGTGGCTACCGCATGAGTAATGCCATGTTGGGCTAACGCAATGACATCCATATAGCCTTCAACCACAATCAGATTAGAAAGCTGGCGGTTTTGCTGTTTGGCCTCATATAACCCATAAAGCTCTTTGCTTTTTTGAAAAACAGGGGTTTCAGGTGAGTTGAGGTATTTGGGTTTTTCATCAGTAAATACCCTACCGCCAAAAGCAATGACTCGACCCCGCTGATCTCTGATAGGAAACATCAAGCGATTACGAAATCGGTCATAGTAGGACTGTTTTTCAGTTTGGTGAATGACTAATCCTACTTCCTCAAGTTTGGTTAAGTTGCTTTGTTGGGAGGAGAGGGCATTAATAAGGTTATTCCAGCCGGCAGGTGCAAAGCCAAGGCCGTATTGTTGTGAAATGGCATGAGTGACGCCGCGTGATTTAAGATAATCTGTTGCTAATTTGGCTTGAGAGTGCTTAGTCAGTTGTTGTTGGTAGTATTCAGCAGCATTATTCAACAGCTGGTAATAGGCTTGATGGTCTGGTTGTTGATAGTGCTGTTGTTCTCTAGGGACATCTAATCCTAATGAGCGAGCTAATGTTTCAACCGCATCAACAAAGTCTAGGTGTTCAAATTCGCTAATAAATTTTAACGCGTTTCCTGTTGCCCCGCAGCCAAAGCAATAATAAAACTGTTTGCTTGAATTAACTGAAAAAGAGGGTGTTTTTTCGTGATGAAAGGGGCAGAGTGCTGTGTAATTTTTGCCAGTTTTTTTTAACTCAATACGGGAAGCAATCACATCGACAATATCAATGCGAGCTAATAAATCATCAAGAAAAGTGCGAGGAATTAGTCCCGCCATAACGATTACAAAAAATGTTTGAGCTAAGTGTTAAGAGAAGCGGTGGTAGTTTTAAATCTACCGCCGCTGTCAAAGGTAGGCAAGGGTAAGTATATTAACTTAACTTACTTTTGATTAATTTACTCACCTCCCCCATATCTGCACGGCCTTGCACTTTTGATTTAAGAATACCCATTACTTTGCCCATATCCTGCATACTAGCTGCACCAGTGGCAGCGATGGCTTCGGCAATCAACTGATCAAGCTCTGCAGTAGTTAACTGCTCTGGCAGAAACTCTTGAATAATCTCAATTTCAAATGCTTCTTGTTCAGCTAGTTCCTGACGACCTGCCTGTTGATATTGATTGATTGAATCCCGGCGCTGTTTGACCATTTTATCTAGAATGGCAACTGCTCTGGCATCTTCAATCTCAATTCGTTCATCTACTTCAATGCGCTTAAATTCCGCAGAAGCGAGACGTAGGGCAGCTAAGCGAGGTTTATCTTTGGCTCGCATTGCGTCTTTGATGGCTTGAGTTAAGCGATCTTTAATTGAGTTTGCCATGTTGTTGTTTGCTTATATCTGACAGGTTATTGGCAATAGAATGAAAAATTAATATAAACGCTCGCGACGACGCTGTTCTCTTTGTAGCTTCTTAGCGTGACGCTTTACAGCAGCAGCCGCTTTACGCTTGCGAACAGTAGTTGGCTTTTCGTAGTGCTCACGACGACGAACTTCAGCCAAAACACCAGCTTTCTCGCAAGAACGCTTGAAACGACGCAGGGCAATATCAAAAGGCTCGTTTTCTTTTACTTTTACCGCAGGCATGCAGATTACACCTTCCTTTATAAGTCTATGGTTAATTTGAATGTTAAGTGGTCATCACACAGTTTAGACCACGATGAAGGTGGCGAATATTAAAGGGTTCTGTCAAGAAATGCAAAGGGTAGGTTAGCGGCCTTAGAGAATTGCAAAAGTTAAATCGTATTTACAGTGTGGTTATTTTATTATTGGCTTTTGTTTTTTGGTATTAGTACAAGATGATAGTAGTAGGTATAGAAACATCCTGTGATGAAACCGGTGTTGCTGTTTATGATAGTAACCGAGGGTTGCTGGGTGAGGCATTGTTTAGCCAAGTGGCCATGCATGCTGACTATGGTGGTGTGGTGCCTGAATTAGCTTCGCGCGATCATATCCAGCGGCTCGTGCCTTTGTTAGATCAGGTGCTGCAACAGGCATCACTGACTAAACAGGATATAGATGCAGTGGCCTATACCAATGGCCCAGGACTAATCGGTGCCTTGATGGTGGGGGCTACTTTCGCCCGATCACTCAGCTATACCCTTAATATCCCTGCAATAGGGGTGCATCATATGGAGGGTCATCTGTTAGCGCCTATGTTAGAAGAACAGCCACCAGCGTTTCCTTTTGTTGCCTTATTGGTTTCAGGTGGGCATACCCAATTAGTAGATGTTAATGGCATTGGCCAATATGAGCTATTAGGGGACTCGGTTGATGATGCGGCAGGTGAGGCATTTGATAAAGCAGCGAAAATGATGGGGCTGGACTACCCTGGTGGTCCACGAATTGCCAAGCTTGCTGAAAATGGTACACCTGGGCGATTTAAGTTTCCTCGACCGATGACTGACCGGCCTGGTTTGGCTTTTAGTTTTAGTGGGCTTAAAACCTATACCTTAAATACGATTCAAGCCGCAGAGCAAAGCGGTGACTTAAGCCAACAGACTTTAGCTGATATTGCCTATGCTTTTCAGGAGGCTGTTGTTGAAACCTTGGCGATCAAGTGTCGTCGAGCACTGCAAGCGACTCAACATAAGCGCTTGGTCATAGCTGGCGGTGTTAGTGCTAATAAAATGCTGCGAGATAGGTTAACCGACATTGCGGCGAAAGAGTCCGCTACATTGTTTTATCCGCGACCAGCTTTCTGTACTGATAATGGTGCCATGATTGCCTATGCTGGATGCCAGCGACTTTTGGCGGGTGAGCAAGAAGTGAATCCTATACAGCCAAAGCCGCGCTGGCCAATGGAAGCATTAAGTGCAGTAGGTAGTTAGTGCTTTCAGTTGATTGATGTAACTATTTGGTAGATGTGATGAGAGTGGAATGGACAAAGTATTAATTGAGCAGCTTGAGGTTTCTACGGTTATTGGCGTTTATGAATGGGAAAAACAACAGCCTCAGCCACTAACTATCGATCTAGCGATGGATATAGACTGCACTGCTGCAATGCAATCTGATGATTTAACCGATGCGTTGGATTATGCCAGAGTAGCAGAGCTAGTCACTGCATACTGCAACAAAGAGCAGTTTCAGTTACTGGAGAAATTAGCGGGTGAGTTAATTCGACTGATCTTTACTGAGTTTTCGGTTGCTGCCGTTAAAATAAAAATTCGTAAGCCGCAAGCTATTGAAAATGGAATCGCCGCTGTTGAGTGTTTCCGCACCCGTGAGCAGATGAACTAACTAATTGATACTCCCAATGAAGCAAGCAGTATTGCTCGGTATTGGTTGTAATGTGCAGCCAATAACTCAAGTCCCTAAAATTCTTAATGTGCTGGTTGCAAGGTTCGATCAGGTTTGGTTGAGCCGACTGGTAATGACTAAACCGGTAGGTGTAAATAATGCCGCTGATTTTTGTAATGGTGTTTTGTATTTTTATTCAGATTTATCTGAACAGGCTTTAAATGAGTGGTGTAAGCAGTCAGAACAACAAATTGGCAGAGCACCACAAGACTGTAAGTCAAGACAAGTGGCAGACTTGGATTTGTTATGGTGTGGCCCTTCAAGTCAGAGGCTCGACCCTACAGCAATCATTACGGAAAGTTACTACCAGCAGCCTGCTAAAGATGTTTTAACATTAGTGGACAGGTTAGCCTCAAATGCCACCACTTTTGTTTCACAGCCAGTTAATGTTTTGCGAGTCTCAGGCCCTAATAGTGAAGTGGTGGGTGATAAACCAACCACTATTGAGAAACAAGTGTTGCCTTCAAAAATAAAAGGCTTTTAGCTGATCGCTTAACCTAGCTGTCTAACATATTCATATGGCTTTAAGGATACTTAGGCTAGTGCTTTATTGATAATCTCAAGTTGCTGCTGAGCTATTGCCTGGCCCAGCGCTTTACCTTTTTGGCCCTGTGCCTGTAGTTTCTTTATATCAATTTGTTTAAATTGTTGGCTAATACCTAATAATTTATCAGCAGCTACAAGAAGTGGCTGCTGCAACTTGTTTGTGGCAATTTCAATAGCTGTGATGATATGGGTAAATCGCGCTGGCCGTCTTACTGCATCGGCCTGCTTTAAACACTGCCAAACAACTTCCGCTGAAAGTGGTGGGGTGGTTAAAAGAGGTAATAATTGAATACCTGCTTTTGTTATCGCCTTAAACTGATTGGGCAGTTTGAGATTTTCTGCAAACTGCTCAAAATGGCTGATGGCGGTTGGCTGCTGAATTAATTCATTGCTGGAAAACAGGCTGATAATAAATGCTGCAAAACGAACAGTCTCAGGCTGTGTTGTTGTAACTGCTGCATCTAAAGTATTCAAAGCAGCAGTAGGAATTGTTAGTTGGCTGATAGTTAAAGGTGATATTAAAATATTTAGAGCGCCACACTGATGTAGGGTTTGAAAATAAATGGCTGGGTGTGGCTCAGCTAATGCTCGTTCAGTTTCCTGCCATACCCGCTCTGCTACTAAATGACTGGCTTCTCCAGAATTAACCATATCAACCATTAATGACATGGTTTCTGGGGCGATAGTAAAGCCCAAATGATGATACCGGGCAGCAAAACGAGCAACACGTAATATTCTTAAAGGATCTTCAGCAAATGCAGGCGACACATGTCGTAAAATGCCTTGCTTTAAATCCTGGCAACCATGGAATGGGTCAATTAACTCGCCATCCAGAGTTTGGGCAATGGCATTGATAGTTAAGTCTCGCCTTAATAGGTCCTCTTCAAGAGTAACGTCAGGAGCTGCATGACATATAAAGCCTGTGTAGCCTTTTCCCTGCTTACGTTCGGTACGAGCTAATGCATACTCTTCATGGCTTTGAGGATGAAGAAAAACTGGGAAGTCTTTGCCTACTTGTTCAAAGCCATTAGCCAGCATTTCTTCTGGGGTACTGCCTACGACTACCCAGTCTCTATCTTTAACAGGCTTACCTAACAGGTGATCGCGAACGGCGCCACCAACTAAAAATACTTTCATAGGGCTACTAAATAAATACTACTCTTCCACTGTATCGTCGCAAACAGAAGGGTAATCCTGCTGCCAGGCGGTAAAGCCACCATCCATACTGTATACATTGCTGAAACCTTGGTCAGCAAAAAAATGTGCTGCCGCTAAACTGCTATGCCCATGATAGCAATAGATAATAATAGTATCTTCTAATTCTGCATTAGCTAAAAAATCGTGAATGCCTTGATTATCTAAATGAGTAGCGTTGGGGATGTGGGCCTGTTGATAGCTGTTTAAATCGCGAATATCAACAAAGATGGCACCTTGTTGCAAGTGGTTGAAAGCGTCTGCGGTAGAAACTCGTTTAAATTCACTCATTGGGTTTTACATTGGCAGGTGGTGGTTTTTTTAGACTCTACATTCATTAGCGTTAAGTGATTACCCCATACACAGCCTGTATCCAGAGCAAAAACATTATGGCTGTCACTATCGGTTTTGCCTTCTAAAGCAGCCCAGTGGCCAAATAAAATAGTAGTATCTTTAGCTTTACGCTTACTGTGTAAATACCAGGGCTTATAGCCTTTGGGGCCTTCTTTTGGGGAACCTTTAGCAGATAATTCCAGCTCACCAAAGCAATTACAAAATCGCATCCGGGTAAAGTAATTAGTAATCAAGCGTAACCGTGGCCAGCCTTTCAAGTTTTTATCCCAGCGATTGGGCTGGTTACCATACATATTACTTAAAAAATCGATAAAGTGCTCACCTTGTAGTACTTCTTCAACTTCTGCAGCACGAGTTAGTGCTTTTTTTATGGACCATTGTGGAGGGATTCCCGCGTGTACCATAGCCACATTGTTAGTTTCATCATAATAAACTAACCGCTGATGACGTAGCCAATGGAGTAGTTGGTCTCGATCGGGAGCAGCTAAAATATCACTTAATGTGTCTTGCTTTTTATGGGATTGAACCCCGTGAGCAATGGCTAATAAATGTAAGTCATGGTTGCCAAGGACAATTTTGCAGCTGTCACCCAGTTTATAAATATATCGTAGGGTTTCCAGAGAACTTGGTCCTCGGTTAACTAGATCGCCTACAATCCAAAGCCTGTCTTCGGGTGGACTAAATTTAACTTTTTCCAGTACGCACTGTAGCTGATAAAAGCAGCCTTGAATGTCGCCAATTACATAAGTAGCCATCGTTCGCTCGGTATTTATCAGTGAACTATGTTGGGTACCGCTAAAGTAAAAGGAGTTATTGGAGCATTAAATAGCTGACCATCTTTAGCTTGCATTTGGTAGCTGCCATACATGCTGCCAACCGGCGTTGGTAAAATGCAGCCACTACTATAGGTATAGCTGGTACCTGGTGCAATGGAAGGCTGCTGACCAACAACGCCATCTCCTTGGATATGCTCTACTTGGTTTTCTCCGTCAGTAATTATCCAGTGTCTAGATAACAGTTTTATGGTTTGGTTGCTTTCGTTGGTAATTGTGATGGTGTAGCGAAAGACAAATTCAGATTCAGTAGGCTCAGATTCATGGGGCAGGTATTCTGTAACCACGTCGATTTTAACTGGATGAGGGCAAGTGTCTGTCATGATATTAAGTATAGTGTTTTAAATTGTTTAGCGTTTAGCCAAATAATTAGCCAGGCTAATAAATTGCGATAAAGTAATTTGTTCCGGACGAAGGGTAGGGTCAATGGCAAGTTGGTGAAGTTCTTCAGCCGTAAATAATGACTTAAGTGTATTACGAATGGTTTTACGTCGCTGGCTAAAAGCTAGTTTTACTACCTGTTCGAGTTGCTTGATGTCTTCAGCTGGGTGCTCAATGGTTTGATGGGGCGTTAATTTTACAATGGCGGAGTCTACTTTAGGGGCTGGTTTAAATGCACCAGGACTAACTGTAAATAAATAGTCAACCTGACAGAAGTACTGAGCCATTATGCCAAGCCTGCCGTATGCTTTTTCGCCAGGCTGAGCGGCTAATCTTTCTACCACTTCTTTTTGCAGCATAAAATGCATATCACTAATTAGCTCTCGAAAGCTAAATAGATGAAATAATAAAGGAGTGGAAATATTATACGGCAGATTTCCAATTACTCGGATTTTTTGGTTGGGCTCTGTTAGCTGGCTAAAATCGAATTTAAGTGCGTCTCCCTGATGGAGGTGAAAGTTGTTGTAACTAGCGAAACTTGCTAATAATCCTGGCACTAAATCACGATCAAGTTCAATCACATGAGTTTCACCAGCTGATGCTACTAAACTAGCCGTTAAGGCGCCTTGACCAGGGCCTATTTCAACTAAGTGTTGGCCTTGCTGTGGTGCGATGGCGTGAATAATGCGTTGAATAACACCTGCATCATGTAAAAAATTTTGCCCAAAGCGCTTGCGTGCCTTGTGGTGAAAAGTCGGGGGATTAGCCATAAAGAAATAAATAGTTCAGCCTTGTTGAGATTGCGACATATTAATCGCGTACTCAATTGCAGTAAACAAACTTCCTGGGTCGGCTGTCCCTGTACCTGCTAAGTCTAAGGCTGTGCCATGATCAACCGATGTTCTAATAAAGGGGAGGCCTAAGGTGATATTAACTGCATGTCCGAAGCCAGCATATTTAAGTACGGGCAGCCCTTGGTCATGATACATAGCTAAAACAGCATCAGCTTGAGCTAAAGGCTTTTGAGTAAAAGCTGTGTCTGCAGGTAATGGCCCAGTTAGGTTAAAGCCAAATTGTTTGGCTAAGCGATTGAGCGTTGGAGTAATGATTTCAAGCTCTTCTGTGCCTAAATGCCCTCCCTCACCTGCATGAGGGTTTAAGCCGCAAACCAAAATATGTGGCTGTGGGATACCAAATTTTTGTTGAAGGTCTTGGTGTAAAACAGTAATGACTTGTTCAAGTAGTATTGGCGTGATAGCAGATGACACTTTTCTAAGTGGAAGGTGGGTGGTAGCTAATGCCACTCTTAAGTTATCGCTGGCCAGCATCATCACTACTTGTTTTGTGTTCGTTGCTTCGGCTAAGTACTCGGTATGACCACTGAAAGCAACCCCGCTATCATTAATAACTCCTTTATGAATAGGGGCGGTTACCATTGCAGCAAACTCCTGCTGTAAACAACCCTTAATCGCAGAGTCTAACATATTCAGCACATGTCGTGCATTGGCAGAGTTGAGCTGGCCTGGTGCGACTGTATGCTGCGCTTGAGTTGGCAAAATCAATAACTGGTTTAAAGGAGTTGGTTTAGCAGGCTGTTTTGGGTTGTAAGTTTGTAGCTGGATCTCTAGCCCTAATAGCTTGGCTCGTGCTGTAAGGATAGTAGGATCTGCAGCCACCACGAGCTGAGCGTTAAACCGCTGGGCTGCTAATGCAAGGCATAGGTCTGGGCCTATACCTGCAGGTTCTCCGGAGGTGATAATAATCCGGGGACAATAGTGAATCACAGTTTTATTTCTACATAGGCTTCAGCACGAATCTGTCGGAGCCAATTTTGCAGTTCCTCTTCGTACTTGCGGTTCCGTAAAATGATTCGGGCCCTATTTTCTTGAACCAGTTTACTCATATCCTGTTGGCGAGTATCCAGTACCTGTAAAATATGCCAGCCATAGCGGCTTTTAAATGGCTTGCTAATAGTGTTGACAGATACTTCTGGTAACTTGTCCCGGAAAGCTGGGACCATATCGCTTGGATTTACCCAGTCTAAACTGCCACCATTTAAGGCTGAGCCGGAGTCGTCAGAAAAGGCTTTGGCCAGTTGTGTAAAGTCTTCACCATTTTCTAAGCGTAAATAAAGGCGGTCAGCCAGTGCTTTTGTTTGCTGCTCAGAGCGTATTTCGCTGGGTTTAAGCAAAATATGGCGAGCCTTAAACTGGGTTTGCATTAGCTTATCTTGACCACCACGTTTGGCAATCAGTTTAATAATATGAAACCCACTAGGGCTGCGAATAGGCTTACTAGTATCGCCTTTATTCATCGATTGTACTTGGCTGGCAAATAAAGACGGCAGTTGATTAGCTTTACGCCAGCCAAGATCACCACCTTCTAAGGCTTTTTGGCCATCAGATACTGCTACTGCTACCTGGCCAAAATTGGCACCCTGTTTAAGTTTTTGATAAACGGCAGTTGCTTTCTTTTTTGCTTTGTTAATTTGACTTGATGTTGCTGATTCAGGGACAGCTATTAAAATATGCCCTAATCGATAATCTGCGGAAAGCTGGTATTTTCCTTGTTCTGACTGTAGAAAGTTTTTGACTTCTTGCTGAGTCACCTGAATCCTATCTGCTACCCTGCGTTTTCGAACACGATTAATAATTAAATCACGACGAATTTGCTCGCGGGCTTTTTCGAAGGAAATTCCATCCTGAGCTAAGGCTTGCTGAAATTCCCTTAGTGACATGTTATTGCGTTGGGCAATGCGATTAACTGTGTCGCCTAAGGTTTGTTCGCTAATTCGAATATTGGCTCGCTCCCCCATTTGCAACTGTAGGCTTTCGATAATTAGTTTTTCTAAAACCTGTTTGGTGAGGGCGTCCTCTGGAGGAAGCTCAGTACTACGCTGTCTTAGTTTACGGCGCACCATGGCCAGTCGCTCCTGTAGTTGACTGGCTGTTACTACATCGCTATCAACAACTGCAATAATCCGATCAAGGGTTTCTGCGTTTATGTTGACTGGGTTAAATGCCGCCCCAATACAGGCGGCTAAAATAAGTTTTTTATACCACTTCATAGTTATAGCTTGTTGCGCTCTTCCCGTTCACGGTAACCGTCAATCCCTTCTAAGAAACCTTCGACTTTACTGCCAAATAAGTTACCTAAACCTTTCATGACAAACTGAACAAATACACCACTATCGGTTTCTGCATTATCTATATCATCATCACCATCAATCCACTGACGACCAATAAAGCGTATTTTATAACAGCAGCTATCATATTCAGCACCAAACATCGCTTCAAGTCGGCGGCTGTTGGTGACATCATAATTCCAGCGACCTAATGCACTCCAGTTGGATGCTACTGGCCAGATAAACGACAGGTCAGCTTGCTCAATATCGCCATCGGCGAACTGACCGGGAATGGCATTACCATTCTCATCTTTACGAGTACGGTCTACCTGATCGCGGAACCGGTAGCTGAAGTTCAGCAGGCGATTATAGTCAGGATGGTAGCGTAGGCTAGAGGCAAACTCTTCATTGCGACCCTCATTGGTGTTATAGATCCAGTCCTGTTTGAATGAAAGTGCAGAAGTAATATTCCATACCAGCTCAGAGGCCAATGGTGATGTGGATGCTTTTTGGTCATCTAAATAGCGGCGTGTGCTCTCATCAACATTTACATCATTGCTTGGGTTGTTAGCGGTATCAAAGTGATTAGGGTCGAGAAGAACTTCTCGATCTTTAAAGTAGAAAATTTGCCCTGTACCTATCCGGAAGCGCTCAAAGCCGTCATCTTCAATAAAACGTGAAGTAACTCCAAGAGCGATTTGGTTGGCATCGCCTAAACGGTCATAGCCGCTGAAGCGGTTATCTCTCCATAACTGAGCATAACTAAAACTGTTATTTGAGGTATCAAATACAGGGTTTTGCTCTTGATCCCCTCTTTCTGGAGAATAAACATATAAGGCACGAGGCTCTAGGGTTTGCGTGAATTGAGTTTCACCAAACAGAACTTTACGATCAAAGTACAGTCCACTATCTAGGGTGAATACAGGTGTTGTTGTTGAAGGGTTAGTTTCATACCGTAAATTAAAAGGGTTCCTAACTTTATCGCCAGGGATAAAACCCTCTCTATCCAGGTTGGATAACCTATACTGAACGTGCTTGAGTTTTAGGCCAGGAGTAACAAAGGCATAAGGCCATTCAAACTTATATTTTACGCCAGTTTCAGCATAAAACCGGGTGCCTTTGGCATTGGTAAATTCATTGGTTCCTTCACCATAAATACTACGAGTTACATCATTTTCAATATCTTCAGGACTTCGATTTGCGACTTGGCCTTGGTACTGCCAGTCTTTATCCCGAGTGAAGTAGGTAACATCAGTTAGATAATCAAACTCAAAGCCATTATCTGCGAGCAAGTTTCCTTTAAACTCAAACTGAGGGACTTTCTCATAGGAGTCATCGCTGGTGTTGCTCATATTTTGATATTTTTGTACAGCTGTCGTGAAGGTCCAACTATGTTTGCTATCACCACCGTTATAAACAGTTTTAAAGGCTTGATTGAGATTGTCTTGGCTGGAGACTTCTAAGGAGGTGCCAAAATCTCTAAAATAGTCTTTGTCACTGGCTTTAGTGTAATCAATATTAAACTTCCAGCGGTCTGTTAGGCGTTGGTCATGTATCCAGTTAGCATACCAACGATCTTCTCCTGCTTGGCGGTTGCCATCCTTTAAGTCATCACTACCTAGGTAAGCGCCACCTACCTCACCAGAACTATTGGGTGTTAAATAGCGGGACTCGCCTTCAAGCAAAAAGCCTCGCTCAGCCATATAGCGTGGGTAAAGAGTCGCATCGTAATTTGGCGCTAAATTGAAATAGTAAGGGGTCGTAAGATCAAAACCATTATCCCCAGAGGTACCTATCGTTGGCGCTAAGAAACCCGACTGGCGTCGATCATCAATGGGAAAGTAAATATAGGGTGTATAAAAAACGGGGATGCCAGCAACACGAATGGTGGCGTGTTTTGCGGAACCAAATCCGGTGAATTTATTTAACGTGATATCTTTACCCGTTAATGTCCAGGCATTACTGTCTGGGGGGCAGGTTGTATAGTTGGCACTCTCTAAAACAACTAGCTCATCTTCGCGTCGGGTGATCGTTGTTGCTTCTCCACGGCTGTGGTTTTTATGAAAGAGGTAACGCGCACTTTTAATATCCATACGCCCAGACTGAAGGTTGACAGCTGCTTGCTGACCTACCAATAACAGGTTGGGCTCCCTTAAGATAACGTTACCTTCAAACTCTGCTGTATCAGTATTCTGGTGCAAAGTGGCGTTATCGCTTTGTAACTGACGATAGCCCTGGCGAATTAACACCTTGCCAGTAAATTTAGCCGTACCATCCTGATCATACTCAGAGTCCTGTGCTTCGGCATAAATAGGTGCATCGGCAGGGTTACCCTGATAGTCCATACCAAGCCTAAAAGGCTCAATATAGGCACCTGAGCAGTGAGGAGCAACTTGCTGTCGTTGCTCCTCTGTCAGTTGGTCCAGGCTCACCCAATCAAGCTGAGGTAAGACGAGTGGGCCAAAAACCTCATCTTCATGAACTGGGCTTGCACTAGCGGGCTCCTCCTGGCTGGCAAGAGTTACTGGTGAGGTATCAACTGCACTGGCTTTTTTAGGAGGGCGTGGTGCACGCTTGACGGCACTTGGCTGTTTTGACTGGACATTACAATTCCAGCCTTGGCCATTAGCCCCGGGCAGACAGTGCCACTCACTATTCTGACCTCCTTGAGGAGCAGCGTAGAGAGTAAGGCTAGTGGATCCAGCTAACAAACCAGTTGTTAGTAGCCAGTGTATATTGTTTGTGAATTGTAACTTTTTTACTGCCATCGCTATTCAGTCCAGGCTTCCTGTCGGATAAGATTGCCAAGTGACGCAATTCAAGGAAATAACCCAAGAGTTTATAAATGCTATAAATAATAAACAATACATAGCAAAAGCCAATGCGTAATAATTTATGTGTGTTAGCAAGAGCTACCTAATACATAAAAAATTCTGCAATTGAGACCTGAGTTATAGATTTTGTTTTCTAAACTTGGTCTACAGATAAGCTTAATTAACAATCACTAGCAAATTTGTAAATGGTAAAAAGGCTGTATGAATATTAGGCGGCAAGTGCTTTCAAATTGGCTTAAACAGGTGTTGCCGACCATAGAGTGCCAATTTAACTGGCATCACACAAATCATCAAGTATCACTTGTTTTATTATACGGCGATGCGAGTTTTCGAAAATATTACCGAATCCAGCCTGGTACAGATTGTACGCTAATTGCTGTTGATGCGCCTCCAAAGTTTGAAGACTGTAAAGCATTTATCGATATTAGTGAGTATTTATCTAAAAAAAATGTAAAGGTGCCTAAAGTTTATGCACATGACATTAGCAATGGTTTTTTGTTATTGGAAGATTTAGGCGACACATTACTACTAGATCAGCTTAACCAGTCATTAGCAACTGACTTATACCAGCAAGCGGTGACTGAGATGGCAAAGTTTCAAACAGCCCAGGTGCCCAATGGGTTAACCATTCCATCGTATGATGATGCTTTTTTAATGCGAGAGATGGATTTGCTTGAGCCCTGGTTTTTCGAAAAATTACTCAACATCTCTTTAGACCGTGCAACAGTAGAAGCAGTCAATGCTGTTAAGCAGCGCATCATTAGTGAGGTGTTATCTCAGCCAATGACTTGTGTACATAGGGACTATCACAGCCGCAATTTGATGGTGTGGCAGCAACAGCTAGCTGTGATTGATTTTCAGGGGATGGTATGGGGGCCTGCCTGTTATGACTTGGCCTCTTTGTATAAAGACTGCTATATCCGCTGGTCAAGAGAGCAAGTGTTAGCCTGGCTAGAGCAGGCTGCTCAACAACTACCTTTGCTTCAGCCGTACTCCTTTGAGGAAGTAGTTAAGTGGTTCGACTGGACAGGGTTACAGCGTCATTTAAAAGTGTTGGGTTTATTTGCCCGACTAGCGATCAGAGATAAAAAAAATCGCTATTTAACTGACCTGCCAGTGGTTATTGGTTATGTAATGGAAGTGGTAGCCCAATATGAAGAGTTGGCAGCGCTGAAGCAGCTATTTACTGAAATATTGCTCCCTAAACTATTTACGCAGCCCTGGTTCCAGCCAGAAGTATTACAGGAGCCATTAGATATCTCATGAAAGCAATTATTTTGGCTGCAGGGCTTGGTACTCGAATGCGGCCCTTAACCTTAAAAACACCTAAACCGCTACTGCCAGTGTTAGGTAAACCGTTGATTGAGTATCAATTGGAGCGACTGGCTGAAGCAGGTATAAGTCAGTTGGTGATTAACCATGCTTATTTAGGGGAGCAAATAGAGTCTTACTTAAAAGATGGTAGGCGTTGGGGAGTCAATATTAGCTATTCCCCTGAACCTGAACCACTTGAAACGGCAGGTGGCATTGCTCATGCATTATCGTTACTGGGGGATGACCCCTTTATTGCGATTAATAGTGATATATGGTGTAACTATCCCTTGGAACAATTACGCTTGCCCAAAAATAAATTAGCTCACTTGGTGTTGGTGGATAATCCAGGTCACAATGTGATGGGTGATTTTTCATTAATGAATGGTTTGGTGACACTTGAAAGCAAAGCGCAGCGCTTTACTTTTGCTGGTATTAGTGTGTTGAGTCCGGCATTATTTAATAATCTGCCTCAACCTAAATGGCCATTGGCGCCGGTTTTAAAAGAAGCAATTGGCCAAGGGTTAGTGTCAGGCGAGCAGTATCATGGTTATTGGTTGGATGTAGGAACCCCTGAGCGACTTAAACAGTTAGAAAATGACTTGGTGGCCAAAACAGCAATAGTTGAGAAAAGCAGCAGTTGAGAAATAATAGTAACTGAGTGAAATTATAAATGCTTCGTTGGGTTGGGTTATTAATTGCCTTGCTAATAGGTTGGCGCTATGGCGGCTGGCTAGGCGCTTTAATGTTAAGTGGTTTGGTATGGATGTTTAGCCGACAAACCCACTGGCAGGTGTTGCAAGGGGGAAAGCAAGATGGTTCTCCTAAGGCTTCAACCGGTTACCAGAATAATGCACAACAAGTTCAAACTGCTTTCTTTAAAGCGACATTTTTAGTAATGGGAAAGCTGGCCAAAGCAGATGGGCGAGTGTCAGAGCAGGAGATTCAACAAGCAGCATCCATTATGGCTAATATGCGTTTGAGTCAGGAACAGCGTAAAGCAGCCATTGCATTATTTAACCAGGGTAAACAGACTAACAACCAGGTGGTTCAACAGGCACTAGTAGACTTTGCTAGCCAACTAAAAGGCAACCAAAGCTTACTAGATATGTTTATTGAGCTGCAGCTTCAGGCTGCTTATGCAGATGGCCCTATCACTCAATCTGAATGGCAGGTGTTGGAAGATGCGGCAGCGGTATTAAAAATAGGCCCGTTAAAATTGAAGCTGATTCATCAGCGCTTCCTTGCTCAGCAGCAATTTTATCAGCGGCGTAGTAAAACTTCGCTGGGCAAGCAGGTTGATAATGCTTATGCAGTGATGGGTGTTAGTCCAAGTGCAGATGACAAAACGCTAAAGCGTGCATATCGCCGTTTAATGAGTCAGCATCATCCTGATAAGCTACTAGCCAAAGGGCTGCCTGGGGAAATGGTGCAGCTAGCAAAAGAAAAAACCCAAGAAATTCAGATGGCTTATGAGCTGATCAAAAACCACAGAAAAACTATTAACTCTTGATAAAATGCAGTTATAGGTTGTTTATTACTCTTTTTTTGCACGTTTTGAAAGCTCTGTGGTTTTTGCTCGGCGTTTTAACCAACTTTTTACTCGCTTAAATAACCAATCATTTGTGGTCGTTTGACTATTAGGCGCGGCAGGCAAGCGATATTGAAAGTAGTTGTAGTTTTTACTGCGATGAGCTGCTGCAATTCGTTGGTTGGCTTCGGGAGAGGGCCCAGGGTATTGAGTGATATAAATATCAAGAGTCAGTAAATCAGACTTCTCTAGTAGTTGAGGAATAGTTGTTTCTAGTGCCTGGCTAGGTGATGGATTGATTATAATAAGTGCATGGACATTTTCTGGCTTTTGCTCAGCTAGATATGCCAGAGCCCAATGAGCCCCTTCCCGTTGCCCTACTATTACTTGAAAGAGCAATCCTTGTTTAGCTAGGTGACCTAGTCCTTGGTTAATTCGACTGTACATGTCTTTAATGGGGTCGTAGAGTGGAGGCTCTGTTTTTTCAGAAGCTTGGGATTCAGCTTTAGTTTCTTCTGGTTTACTTTTCTCAGGTTGGCCTGTCTTTTGTTCGCTGTCAGCAGTTTGGTCGGTTTCCTTTTTGTCAGTCGAGGTACTCTCCTCTTGTTTAGTCTCCTCACTTGACTTCTCTGTGTCTGATGATGTTGCTGCTTCTACTGTTTGCTGGCCGCTAGCCAAAGTAATGATCCCTTTAGGAAAAAATGTTCTTTCTGGCGGAGGGGGGGGCTTGCTCTCAACAGGCATGATAGCTAATGTATGCCAGCCTGCATTGGGTAATTCTTTTCGTAATGGTAGGATGGTTTTAGGCCAGTTGACATGCTGGCCTTCAGCGGGAATCAGTAAAATCCCTCCTTTGGGAGAGCCTGTGTTTTCCTGTAAATAAGCCGCTAAAAACGTTTCTCCTGCTTTTTCTTTAGGCAGCATTAAGAGTTCGTTCTCAGGTAAATGCTCTGTTAATAACTGAACAAGAGTTTGCTCTGTGGCTGGTAGGTTGGACCTTGTTATCGTTTTTGAGGGGGAGGAATCACTACTGCTACTTTGTTCGGTTGGCTTTGAGTTAGTCGCTGGCTCAGCTTGGTTTTCAGTTGGCTCTTCAGTTTGTTGCTGGGCCAAACAAAAATGGGAAATGCAACCAACAAATAAGCCGAGTGATACAAAGCCAGTTTTCCAGAAAGTTTTTCTAAACACTTATTAGCTCAAATAGGTTGAGAGGTTGCTTCTTTCATGAATTCTAGTTGAGGATCAGTTAAAATTAACTCGCTATGTTGATTTGTCTGGAAACTTAACTAATGAAAGATTTTTTAATTGCTCCCAGTATTCTTTCTGCTGATTTTGCCTGCCTTGGTGAGGAGGTGGACAACGTATTAGTAGCTGGCGCAGATATGGTGCATTTTGATGTGATGGATAATCACTATGTGCCTAACCTGACTATAGGCCCTATGGTGTGTAAAGCGCTGAGAGACTATGGGGTTAAGGCGCCAATTGATGTTCATTTAATGGTGAAACCTGTTGATCGTATTATTGGCGACTTTATTGAGGCTGGGGCAAGTTACATTACCTTTCACCCTGAAGCATCGGAGCATATTGATCGCTCTTTACAAATGATCAAAGCAGGTGGTTGTAAAGCAGGTCTAGTATTTAATCCTGCTACCCGATTAGATCACTTGGAATATGTAATTGATAAAGTTGATATGGTGTTGTTGATGTCGGTTAACCCCGGGTTTGGAGGGCAAAAATTTATCCCACAAACCCTCAACAAAATTCGCCAAGCTCGACAGTTAATTGATGCCAGTGGTTTGGATATTCGCTTAGAAATTGATGGCGGTGTCTCTACAAGCAATATTCGGGAAATAGCTGAGGCGGGGGCTGATACTTTTGTTGCAGGGTCGGCGATTTTTAACACGCCAGACTATAAGGCAGTGATTGATACCATGCGCACTGAGTTGTCTCAGGTCACTGCTTAAGTGCTGTTGACTATACAAAGCAGCAATTAGTATTTGCAGATATTCACTCAAAGTAGCTAGTTTAGAGTGGCTAGCAAAGAGTAAAACCTGTTGTATTTTTTGTTGCTTCTAGCTTGGTACTTTAATAGGGTATGATTAAGTTGAGCAGCTGCATAGTAGCTAACAGATAAAACATTTATTTTTTAATCAGTAAATTGGAGACAAGCGTGAGTCATAGCGGCTTTATTGTTAACCCACGTCTAACTATGTCTGATGACCTTGTACATAGCTGGCGATGGCGTAATTGGTGGCTTGTTTAATACAAAGCAAACTAATCACGATGTTTAACAATAGGAGACACTATGACCCCGGAGCAATTTTCCCGCCTGGCTGCTGCAGGCTATAATCGTATTCCCGTCACCCATGAAGTGCTAGCTGACCTAGATACACCACTTAGTACTTATTTAAAGCTCGCCAACCAACCTTTGAGCTATTTATTAGAGTCTGTTCAAGGAGGTGAAAAATGGGGGCGGTACTCCATTATTGGCTTGCCCGCCAAAGAACAAATTCTGGTAACAGGCTTTGAAATCAAACGGTATGTTAGTGGCCAGCTGGTAGAGACTCGACAAGACCAAAACCCCCTTAATTATATTGCTGACTATCAAGCCCAGTTTAAAGTCCCCCAACTTTCTGGACTGCCACGCTTTTTTGGTGGTTTGGTTGGGTATTTTGCTTACGACACAGTGCGGTATATTGAACCGAAGTTACAAAAAACCACACCTCCTGACGAGTTAAATACCCCTGATATTTTTCTCGTGCTGTCTGAGGAAGTGGTTATCTTTGACAACTTAACAGGCAAAATATTATTTGTAGTTATGGCTGATCCAGGCCAAACAGATAGTTTGAGCTTAGCAAAGCAGCGCCTCCATGAGTTGGTTGAAACACTCCACTCCAAGCCTTTTACCGCGCCAGTGTCTGGACAGAAAAGGGAAGTTACAGAAGTAGACTTTAAATCGTCGGTTGGCCAAGACAAATTTGAAGCGTCAGTTGAGAAAGTTAAAGAATACATTTTAGCGGGTGATGCAATGCAGGTTGTGCTCTCGCAACGGATGCATGTGCCATTTCATTCTCCACCATTAAACTTATATCGAGCTCTACGCTGTCTAAATCCTTCACCTTATATGTACTATCTTGATTTGGGTGATTTCCATGTAGTGGGTTCTTCTCCAGAGATACTCGCCCATTTGGAAGATGGCCAAGTAACTGTGCGGCCAATTGCTGGTACTCGCAAGCGTGGTAAAACCGAGGAGCAGGATCTCGCTTTAGAAAAAGAGTTATTGGCCGACCCTAAAGAGCTGGCTGAGCACCTGATGCTGATCGATTTAGGCCGTAATGATGTTGGTCGAGTTGCTCAAACTGGGACAGTAAAATTAACTGATCAAATGGTAATCGAGCGTTACTCCCATGTGATGCATATAGTGTCCAATGTGATAGGTCAGGTGAAGTCTGAGCTGTCTGCACTGGATGTACTCAAGGCAACATTGCCTGCTGGAACGCTTAGTGGTGCCCCAAAAGTCCGTGCAATGGAAATAATTGATGAGTTAGAAACCACTAAACGAGGTGTTTATGGTGGGGCTGTGGGGTATTTGTCCTGGCATGGCAATATGGATACAGCCATTGCCATTCGAACAGCAGTGATTAAAGATCAGCAGCTTTATATTCAGGCTGGGGCTGGCGTTGTGGCAGATTCAGACCCAAGTTTGGAGTGGAAAGAAACCCTCAATAAAGGGCGTGCCATGTTTAGTGCAGTAGCAATGGCAGAAAAAGGCTTAGTGGAATAATTGGGGGTGTACAATGTTATTGATGATTGATAATTACGACTCATTTACCTACAACATCGTTCAGTATCTAGCAGAGCTTGGGGCTGATGTACAGGTCCATCGAAATGATGAAATTTCGCTTGCTGATATAAAGCAGTTGAACCCGGAAAGAATTGTCGTTTCACCTGGACCATGTACCCCGAATGAAGCAGGTATTTCAATGGCTGTGATCGAGCATTTTGCAGGCAAGCTGCCTATTTTGGGGGTTTGCTTGGGCCATCAAAGTATTGGGCAGGTGTTTGGTGGCAAGGTCATACGAGCTAAGCAAGTGATGCATGGAAAAGTGTCTCCCGTTAAACATGCTAATCAGGGAGTATTTCAAGGGCTGGAAAATCCGTTGCAGTCCACTCGCTATCACTCACTGGTGCTAGAAGCTGATTCACTACCTGACTGCTTGGAAGTTACAGCTTGGACTGAAACAGAGCAAGGCGAGCTGGATGAGATCATGGGGGTTCGCCATAAAACATTAGCTATAGAAGGGGTTCAGTTCCATCCAGAGTCGATTATGACCAGGCAAGGACATGAATTGCTGAATAACTTCCTGCAACAGACCTGCTAAGGTGCCTATTCATGGATATAAAGCAAGCAATAGCAACAGTAATTGATCACCGTGATTTAAGTACCGAAGAAATGGTCTTGGTCATGAGGCAAATCATGACAGGGCAGGCAACCGATGCGCAAATCGCAGCGTTTCTGGTTGGCCTGCGGATGAAAAGTGAAAGCATTGATGAGATAACTGGCGCTGCACAAGTAATGAGGGAATTAGTCACTCCCGTTGAAATTGAAACAGAAAACTTAGTCGATACCTGTGGTACCGGTGGTGATGGAGCTAATATTTTTAATGTATCTACGGCTGCTGCATTTGTAGTTGCTGCTGCAGGAGGCCATGTTGCCAAACATGGTAATCGCTCTGTATCGGGTAAGTCAGGTAGTGCAGACCTGCTAGAAGCTGCTGGAATAAAGTTAGATCTAACCAGTGAACAAATTGCTCGTGCTGTTGAGCATGTAGGGCTAGGATTTATGTTTGCACCTTTGCATCACGGAGCTATGAAGTATGCCATTGGTCCTCGTAAAGAAATGGGGGTTCGAACCCTGTTTAATATGCTTGGGCCAATGACCAATCCAGCAAGAGTTAAGCGGCAAGTGATCGGTGTATTTAGCAAACCGTTAGCTAAGCATATGGCTAATGTGATGAAGCGACTAGGAAGTGAGCATGTCATGGTAGTGCACTCAGCTGATGGTTTGGATGAAATTTCGATTGCTAATCAGACCTATGTCGCTGAGCTTAAAAATGGAGAGGTTAAAGAGTATACAATCAAGCCTGAAGACTTTGGTATTAATAGCCAAAGCTTAATTGGCTTAGAAGTCGCTGGCCCAGAGGAAAGCTATGCGCTGATACAAGATGCTTTGGGTAAACAAAAGGGCTCTAATGCTAGTAAAGCAGCCGATATCATTGCATTAAATGCAGGTGCTGCTATTTATGTAGCTGGGCTGGCAGATGACTTAGCTGAAGGGGTAAAAGATGCACAAGATGCCATCTATAGTGGTTTGGCTAAAGAAAAAATGGCAGAGCTTGCCAGCTTTACCCGTTATGCAACCCAGAAAGATGATGAGTAATTAATGAATACGCCAACTGTGTTAAAGAAAATCCTCGCTCGTAAAGAAGAGGAAATAGCTGAGCGTTTACAAAAAAAACCAATAGAGCAGTTGATTGAGTTAGCTAGTAGTGCTCCTGCTTGTCGAGGCTTCAAGGCTGCTGTTGAGGCTAAAGTACAGGCAAAGCAACCTGCAGTAATTGCAGAGATCAAAAAGGCGTCTCCTAGCAAAGGGGTGATTCGAGAAGCATTTGAGCCGGCAGCAATTGCGAAAAGCTACCAGCAAGGGGGTGCTACTTGTTTATCGGTATTAACAGATCAAGATTTTTTTCAGGGCCATGATAGCTACTTGCAGCAGGCAAGAGCAGCTTGTGATCTACCTGTATTAAGAAAAGACTTCACTATTGATCCTTATCAACTGTATGAGGCTCGATGTCTGGGGGCCGATTGTATCCTTTTGATTGTTTCTGCACTCAGTGATGAGCAGCTGAAAGGCCTTAATCAATTGGCACAAAAGTTAGGCTTGGATGTGCTTGTTGAAGTGCATGATGAAGCTGAGCTTGAGCGGGCACTACAGTTATCTGGGGAGTTTTTACTGGGAATAAATAACCGTAATTTACACACTTTTGATGTGAGCTTGGAAACTACTTTTAAGCTACTCAAGCAGTTGCCTGATAACCGGCTGGTTGTTACTGAGAGTGGAATTCATACAACAAATGATGTCCAGTCTATGCTGGCGCATGATGTCTATGCCTTTTTGGTAGGAGAGGCGTTCATGAAGGCAGATGAGCCTGGTAAGCAGCTAGCTGCACTTTTTATTAATAAATAGGTTAGTAAAATAAAAAGCTAGCAATAAATAAAAAGGCGACTCAATGTCGCCCATTTATTGGATAGGATGTTGGGTTTTTTATTTCGCTGGCTTTGTGCTAACGGGTGCCGTACACCACCATAGTCTTTCCTTTTACTGACACTAAGCCTTGCTCTTCTAGGGTTTTTAATACTCGGCCAACCATTTCTCGAGAACAGCCAACAATGCGGCCAATTTCCTGGCGAGTAATTTTAATTTGCATGCCATCTGGGTGAGTCATTGCATCTGGCTCTTTACATAAATCAAGTAAAGTGCGAGCTACACGTCCAGTCACATCAAGGAAAGCTAAGTCGCCTACTTTGCGAGTAGTATTTCTTAAGCGGCTGGCGATTTGCTTGCCAATAGCAAACAGCATTTCTGGGTCATCATCGCAGTACTCGCGGAACTTGTTGTAGCTGATTTCTGCAACTTCACACTCAGTTTTAGCTCTAACCCAAGCGCTTCTTGAGCTATCTTTTTCGTCAAGAAATAAACCCATTTCACCGAAGAAGTCACCTTCGTTGAGGTAGGCAATAATGATATCTCGACCGTCATCATCCTCAATCAGGATAGTGACCGAGCCTTTAACAATGTAGTATAAAGAATCACTACTATCGCCTGCATATATAATCGTGCTTTTCGCACTGTAACGCCGACGATGGCATAGTGAAAGAAACTTGTCTAAATCTTTAATCTTTGGTGTTGGGGTAATTGCAACCATATAGCGGGTCCAAAAAAATTATCAATAACATCCTATTATTTTTAGTTTTCATTATTACCACAAAATTCGTTTTGTTCTAGTTTGATTAAAGGTTAAGTGTTTAAATTATGATGTTCGTCCATCTTTTTGCGGAGATAGATCATTTCTTTGCCGTGAAACTTAACACTTTACTTAATATGGATGAATTTTTAAGTGGTTCTTTCAATCTCTTTATTATCAAAAGTAGTACGTTAAGGTAGCAAAATGCAAGCAAAAGTAAGATGGATTGATGGTGTAATGTTTTTAGGTGAGTCTGGCAGTGGTCATACGGCTGTTATGGATGGGCCTCCTGATCAAGGTGGACGTAACTTAGGTATTCGCCCAATGGAAATGTTATTGCTAGGGGTGGGGGGCTGTTCTTCCTTTGATGTGATGACAATATTACAAAAATCGAAACAGCAAGTGACTGATTGTTATGTAGATATTAGTGCTGAGCGAGTTGATGAGGTGCCAGCTGTTTTTAGCAAAATTCATTTGCATTTTGTGATTAAGGGAAAAGACCTTAAAGAAGTGCATGTTAAACGAGCTGTTCAGTTATCTGCCGAAAAATATTGCTCAGCTTCAATTATGTTAACTAAAGCAGGTGTTGAAATCAGTCACGATTATGAGATTCAAACGAACGATTGAATCTGCTTGTTAATAAAATGAAGCATCTGAATTGTATTATTTAGATGCTTCAAATGTTTTGTTGGTCTTGTAACAAGCTTTATTTAAAATTTCTTAAAAGCTCAGCAGGACTATTTTTAAATATGATAAGCAGTTTTTGTCATAAGCTTAGAAGTGGCTGTCATAAATAATTTAATGGGCTTAGGGAAATTGATGCCACCAGCCGCAAGTGCTTTTTCTTCATGAGAAGCCTCATCAACCAGCATTTGCTCTACAATTGCTCGGCTTTTGGTGTCTTGAACTGGTAATGACTGAAGATGCCCTGAAAGGTGTTTGCAGACTTGGTTTTCTGTTGCTGCAACGAACCCTAAACTCCACTTGTCGCCAAGTGCTCCTGCAAGTGCACCAATTGAAAAAGATAAACCATACCAAACAGGGTTTAATAAGCTTGGTCGGCTGTTGAGTTGCTCTAATCGCTCTTCACACCAGGCAAGGTGGTCGACTTCTTCTTGGGCTGCCTGTTCCATCTCTTCTCTGACATCAGGTAGCTTTGCAGTAAGCCCTTGGCCTTGATAAAGCGCTTGAGCACATACTTCACCACTGTGGTTAACCCGCATTAGTCCTGCTGCATGACGCTGTTCTAACTCAGATAATGCATCATCTTTGGCTCCAGCCGCGGGAGAGGGTCTTGAAGGCTGGTGAGCATGCCGGTTCAGGGTTCGCAATACTTGATCTGATTGACTGATAAACTTATCAAGAATTGAGAGTCGCCTTGCGTCTTTGGACATACTGCTGCATTCCTATTGTGAGTGTTTAACCGGGAGGCCAGCGCAAAGCTCGACCGCCTAATACATGCAAATGGATATGAAATACTGTCTGACCTGCCTGCTTGTTACAGTTAAATACTGTTCGGTAGCCTTCTTCGGCAAGCCCCATTTCTTTACATAGTTTACTAGCAACCAACTGTATATGGCCAAGTAATGCTTGGTGCTCTGTACCTGCATCATTCAGAGTAGCAATATGTTGTTTAGGTATAATTAAAAAGTGAGTTGGGGCGCCAGGATTAATATCATGAAATGCATATACCTGATCATCTTCATATACTTTATTAGAGGGGATTTCCCCTGCTGCAATTTTGCAGAATAAACAATCCACAGTGATGGGTCCTTGCTATTGTCAAATGTGGTTACTGTCGAGTGTAGCTACAACTGGCTGCCTTAAGTAACTATAACGAGAGGCAGCAGTTTACGACAGTCATTTGGAAACGCAACTGTTGTGTATTATTGATGTTACTAGCGTTATTTAGGAGGGGCACTTGAAAACAGATATCCATGACCTTTGTTTGGTTCTTGATTCAGGAGTAGCTCTGGTAGTCGTTGAATCCTATGAAGAGCCGCGAGTGCTGCAATTGATGACACGGCTTGCTATTAAACGGCAGTTAGCCTTGTTTTCATGGGCAATTACTACAGGTATGCAACGGCTTGGCTTTGGAATTGACCTTGATCAAGATCAAGGGTTTGAAACGCCAGAAGCTGCACTACAGCTGATTAAGCAGTCACCGGATCCAGGGCTATATGTGTTATGTGATTTTCACCCTTATTTGGAAGATGAGCCCAAAAATATTCGGCTACTTAAAGAAATAGCGCTTCAGTATGATCAGCTTAAGCATACTGTAGTGTTTTTAAGCCATCGATTTGAGCTGCCTCCTGAGCTGAAACGTTACGGGGCTCACTTTGAGTTGTCGCTGCCTTCAGATGACCAGCTGCTAAATATTGTTAGGGAGGAAGCTGCTAACTGGTCGAATCAACATCGTGGGCGAAAAGTAAAAACCGATAATAGAACCCTGAAAAAGCTGGTAGCTAATTTACGTGGTCTGTCGGCAGGTGAGGCTCGCCAGTTAGCTCGTGGTGTTATTTTTGATGATGGCGCCATTACTATTGATGACTTGCCTGAAATAAACAAAGCCAAGTTTACCTTGATGGACATGGAGGGCATTTTAAGCTTTGAGTACGACACAGCTAAGTTTTCTGAAGTAGGAGGTTTAGAAAGGTTTAAACAGTGGCTGAAAGATAGACAGAGTGCTTTTTTACAAACTGATCAATCACTAGATCAACCCAAAGGAGTAATGCTGCTAGGTATTCAAGGCAGCGGTAAAAGCCTAGCAGCTAAAGCTGTAGCTGGAGTATGGGGGGTACCATTACTTCGGCTGGACTTTGGTGCTTTGTATAATAAGTATTTTGGCGAAACTGAGCGTAACCTCCGAGAAGCACTTAAATTGGCTGACTTGATGTCACCTTGTGTCTTATGGATGGATGAGATTGAGAAAGGTATTGCTACAGGGCTTAATGATCAAGGTACTTCGCGTCGCGTATTGGGCACTTTATTAACTTGGATGGCTGAGCGAGCCACCAAAGTATTTATTGTTGCTACTTCTAACGATATCTCTCAATTGCCGCCTGAATTAGTCAGAAAAGGCCGATTAGATGAAATATTTTTTGTGGATTTGCCAGGGGTAGAAATTAGGCATTCTATCTTTGAAATACATCTGTCAAAACGAGATCAAGACTGCCAAGAGTTTGATGTTCAGCGGTTAGCTGATATTACGGAAGGCTTTTCTGGTGCTGAAATTGAACAAGCTGTGGTAGGTGCATTATATTCAGCAGCAGCTGAGCAACAACAGCTGCAGATGCATCACTTGGTTGCTGCTATTAAAGGCACTAGTCCGTTGTCTGTGGTGATGGCAGAAGAAATTGAATATTTAAGGGATTGGGCTAATCAGAGAACTGTATTGGCAAACTAACAGTGAGTGGAAGAGGTATTCAAGCTGCTGCTGTTTTATTTGCTTGCTCAGATTGTGCGCTATCAGGGTTCGGGTGTGCTTTTATCCATGCCTCACGTTTTTCGTTAGCGGCCAAAGCTTCAATAAGATACTGGTAATATAACTGAAACTCTCTGTAATTAGTCAGGTGTTTCATCAGTCTATGTTGCTGGGATGCGGCGCATAAGCGGATAAAGTAGTGCTTTTCGAGATTTTTGTTAAAGTAGCTTAATGGTTGAAGTAAGTGAATAAAGCCAAGGCTGCCTTCAATGGTGGTGATGTATTTTTTTAATTCAAGCTCAAGTTGCTCCCTTTTTGCTGTAAGTAATGCAAAACTATTGGCGCCTAACTGATTAGGCAAAAAGCCATCTACGCACGTTAAGCCTAATAAAAATAACCCAACACCAAAAAAACCGCCTATCCACCAAGGAAGAAAGCCTAGTAACGAAAACAAGAACAATACAGTTAAGCTATAACCGCTGATAAACCAGATTACTCGTATGTTCTTGGCTTTTTCTAGCGTTTGATCAGAGGGGATTTGTTTCATACTGAGCAAATCGTAATCTAGCTGTTTGAGAATATGACAGGCGTCATTCAGGCCATCATCGTAAAGCTCTGCAAGCATGGTTGATTGGGTTGTTGAGGGCTCGCTGAGGGCTGTCTCTGGAATTGTTGCTGCAGAATCTGGTTGGGTTGGATGAGTAGTCATAACTGTGCTTGCACCGAATCAGCCCTTAATAGCTATTCCCTTCTCAAATGATTATCTATCATTTTTTTATAGGTTTCTTTTATAGCTTAAGTGTAAAACAAAAATTGCACTTCATTGACTGGGTAAAGAGGTAGGTATTATTCGGGATAGTTTTCGAGAGTGATTATACGCATTATTAATAATAGATATTCTTTATATTGCGTTAACTTATTTTAAAAGGTGAGAGTGAATGGTTAGCTGGTTATGGAAGTCTTGGCTGTTATTGGGATGGTTGGTAATTGCTCCTGTGGGCTGGGGAAGTGAAACTGCAGGGCGATATAAGATTTATACAGAAAGTTCAGTCAAAGAAGGTAAGCCCATAGCGATCAAGCTTGATACTTTTACAGGGGACAGTTGGTTTTTTAACGGTGACTATTGGCAGAAAATGAAAGAAACTGGTGCTAAAAATAATTACCAGCAGCCAAGCTATTTACTTTCAATTTCAGACTCAAAGAGTGGTTTGGTTATTTTCAGGTTTAGCACAGTGAATGGCTCTGGTTGGTCTTATGGTGATAATGGGTGGGAATACATTCATAATGAGGCGCCGAAACAAGAAGAGCCAAATTAGAAAGGATCTGTTTGATACACCAATATAAAACTGTCTAATATTGATACAGTTTATTCTCTACTCTTAGTTGAGCGAATAGTAACAGTTGATAAAATAGCTATATAATTAACCTTCTTTATTATTAATAATCAGAGTAACTGAATGCATTGTTCATAATAAATAGCCCTGTGGATATTTATTCTTATTTAGCCGTTGTTTTTCTTTACAAAAAACACCTTTAGCGATTAAACCTAAATAATGAGCTGTTGAAAATAGCGCAGTCCAAATAGTTGGTGTAATAGCTGCATTGCCCTCTTTAATCTGGAAAAAGCAAGTTATTTCCAGGCTTGGTTCAATGGAGTTATCCGTATTCGTCAGTTAGTTTATAGTGGCAGGGAGCTCCCTTATTAAAGAGGGTTCGCTATGGCAGTCAGTAAATATATAAGTTTTTTACTATTTTGTTTGTTAAGTCCTTTCGCCGTTGGTTATTCCAATTCCATTTTAGATACATTAGTGAGCTTCTCTCCAGAGATTGAAGCACCTCCTGATTTTAGTAAGGCAGATTTATTTGAGCCAGCAGCCCAGCAAACACACTTTAATGAAGTAATTAATGGTTTTTATTTATGGCAGGCAGATCGCTATTTTAGCCAAAATAATACTGTTCAAGCAAAAAAGGCGATTGATAATGTATTGGCAACTTCACCTGACTTGGCTGCAGCTCATGCAGCACTTGGTCGGTATTATTTTTATGTCCATGATTTTCAAATGAGCCTTAAAGAGTTTT
Organism: Spartinivicinus poritis; assembly: GCF_028858535.1. Classification (NCBI taxonomy): domain Bacteria; kingdom Pseudomonadati; phylum Pseudomonadota; class Gammaproteobacteria; order Oceanospirillales; family Zooshikellaceae; genus Spartinivicinus; species Spartinivicinus poritis. The sequence goes on along the minus strand of NZ_JAPMOU010000018.1, from coordinate 11,189 downwards.
TATTAGCACAGTACTTAGACCCAAATTACTTTCCCGCTTATGTTGATGCTGCTGACTTGTATATTAAAGTATTTAAGCGTGCAGACCTGGCAATTGATTCGTATAAAAAGGCGCTAGCAATCAAACCTGATCATGGGCAGGTACACTATGCTTTGGCAGTTGCGTATATTAATGATAATCAATTGGATAAGGCGAAGCTACATTTTTTACAGGCTGCGATTATTGCGCCCTGGTACGCTCAGTCATGGTTGGCAATGGGGCATATTGCTATGGCAGAAGGAAATTTAAGCAAAGCCCAGCAGTTTTTAGATAAGCTGTTGGATTACCAGCCAGAGTTTGCGCCAGCTTATATTTTATTAGGAGATTTATTTAGAAAGAAGCAGCAATATACTAAAGCGCTATCTGCTTATCACCAAGCTATAAGCTTGCAAAATAACTTGTCTACTGCTTGGATGAAAATAGCAACTCTGCATGAACAGCTGGGAGCTGATACACAGGCAATAAATGCTTATCAAAAAATTGTAGCTATTCGTCCAACTGAGGCTGAGGCTTATAATAACTTGGCAAAACTAACCTTGAAAAAAAATCAACTGACGAAAGCAGAAGAGTGGGCAAGGCAAGCGATTTTGCTAGCACCACATAAGTTGATATTTAGACAAACATTAGCCTGGATTTATCAGGCGCAGGGTAAATTTCAAGAAGCGTTAAATTTAATTAAGCAATTTATTGGTCAAGAAGATGATAATGCTGAAATACACTATCAGTTGGGAGTGATTTATAAAAAGTTAGAGCAAGCAGAAAAAGCTAAATTTTTCTTGAAAAGAGCTATATCAATTAACCCTAATTATAATGATGCTCGACAAGTATTAAGAGGGCTTTAATTGAAGTATTTTATGAAACTATCACACAAAGCGAGCAATGCTCGCTTTATTTTTGTGGGTTAGAATGGCTGCATTTCAACAAGTAATATAATACCAATTAGTAATATTACAGGTGCTTCATTAAAAAACCGAAAAAATACGTGATTTTTTCGGTTTTTATCATCACGAAACTGTTTAACAAAGTAGCCACAAGTGAAGTGATAAATGATTAGTAAAATAACTAACGTTAATTTAGCATGCATCCAGCCCACTGACATAAAACCTTGGAAGTTAAAACTTAATAGCCAGATGCCAAGTAATATAGTGGCTATCATAGCTGGTGTGGTGATGCCTCGATAAAGTTTACGCTCCATCACTTTAAAGCGGTCAATACTGGTTTGGTCATCGGCCATAGCATGATAAACGAATAGTCGGGGTAAGTAGAATAACCCTGCAAACCAACAAACCATCGCAATAATATGAAAGGCTTTGATGCCTAGATATAACATGTATTTTATCTCCTGTTAGGGCTATTTTTTAGGTGGTAATAACGCTCGATATCTTCTTTGGTGAGAATGCCATTTATGGGTGAAATAAGCGGGGCACCAACATTTTGAATATATAATGCCTCAACACCTGTCTGTTTGAGTTTTTCTCTGGCTTCTTGGAGTGTTGCTTGAATGTAAAGGGGCGTAATATCTTTTCGTTGACCTGGTAACGCAAGTAAGTCGAGTAAAGCATCATCGTCATCAGGGTTTTCTATTTCAGCTGATTTGCTTGAGCGCTTGGCTTCTAAGTAGCGGGCTAAGTCTGCTGCAAGCAAAATAGCAACAGGCTGCTTTTCGTCAATTACAACCCACATAGGTTTGCTTTCTAGTGCCTGACAAGCGTCGTCGTAATTGCACTGTCTTGGTAAACGAACAAAGCGCCGATCCATCATGCTGGCAACACCAATGCGTCGTAAGGCTTGGCTTAATGGGTCGCTGGTAGGGTCTAGTCCTTGCTCTTTTAATAATGCAGTAAAGATAGAAGGTTGTTTAAATATTTCGCTACTGGTTAAGTTTGCAACTACAATAACGAGCATTGCTGGCAAGATAATATTAGGATTTTGAGTGAGCTCTAATACAGCAATCAATGCAGCGAGAGGTGCTTGTAAAACGGCCCCCATCATTGCCCCCATGCCTAGCATGGCATAAAACCCCTCACTCGCTGTATTGGTTGGAAACAAAGTAAAGCTGGCAACCCCGGTTAAAGCACCAAAAGTAGCGCCTATTAATAGTGAGGGGCCTATAATGCCTCCAGGAATTCCAGTACCACAAACAGCAGCAGTAATAATGAGTTTACAAGGCAGAAGCAGTATCAGTAGTTGCCAGGTCAGATTGCCAACCAGTATCTCATTGACTGTGTCATAACCAATTCCCAATACTTCTGGAATATAAATACCAACAGCACCTGTCACAAAACCAATAGTAAGCATTTTTTGCCACCAGCTAAACTTAAGTTGGTAGAAAAATCGGACCAGCCAAATAAAAGCCGCTGCAAGGGAGCCAATGACAACCGCTTCTAAAATCATTAACGGCAGCTCCGTTAGAGAGCCCATTTGCAACTGGGGAACAATGAAAGCGGGTTCAGCACCGTAGACAAGCTGAGATACTACTGCAGCAGTAACAGAAGCAATAATTACTGGAGTAAAGCCAACAATGGTGTACTCCATCATAATGACTTCCATGGCAAAGATGACGCCTGCCATTGGTGTATTAAAACCTGCGGCAATAGCTGCTGCGCTGCCACAACCCACCAGTGTGCGAATGCTATTGTTAGGCAGCTTTAGCCACTGACCTAGTAAGCTGCTACCTGCCGCCCCTAAGTGAACAGCAGGCCCTTCACGGCCACAAGACTGCCCTGACATTAGAGCAATAACACCACCAAAAAACTGACTAGAGAAATTTTTCCAAGGTAGGTGCCCTTGATGAAAATTAAGTCGTTCAATGACATGAGCAATACCGACTTTACGGTGCTGGGCTGCTAAGCGAGAGAAAAATGCGACTAGCGCAATGATGCCAAGGCAGGGAAGAATGCTGCGCCATAAAGGTGAAATGCCCTCAAAGTTCTCATGGTCTTGAAAAGGAAGGAGCAAGCTAAGAGGAATTTCAACTGCTGCCCGAAATAGTACAATAACAATACCTGTGAATAGCCCTGCAATAAACCCAAGAATGGCCAGTTGAGGAAGGGCATCTACATTTGCTAATTGGTGACGAAATCGTTGTAATAGTCTTTGTAGTAGCGGCTGTTGATTCATAGTGTGAAATAAGCGAATTCATCGCATTGGTTGCCAACGTGTTGGCTGTTATTTGAAATCCTAATTGGGTAATTGGGTTTTGCGTACGAAACCTGTTGTCAGAAAATACTTTAAAATTCTGCTGTAGGCTATATCATGCCAACCAATCATCCATTTCGTAATATGAGGTTGAAGGGGTGTATAAGATAGGTTTGGTTGGTGGAACCGGCTATACAGGCGCTGAATTAATGCGGCTGTTAGTTAATCATCCACAAGTAAAATTACATGCAATTACTTCTCGCACGGAACAAGGCATAGCGGTTGCTGATATGTTTCCTAGTTTGCGAGGTTTTGTTGACTTGTGCTTTACCAATCCTTCAATCGATACATTAGCGGAATGTGACTTGGTCTTTTTTGCCACGCCTAATGGAGTGGCAATGAAACTTGTACCAGAACTGTTAAAAGAAGGTATTAAAATAGTCGACTTAGCTGCTGATTTTCGGCTACATGATCCTGACGTATGGGAGCAGTGGTACGGCTGTGCTCATACATGTCCTGAAGTATTGCAACAAGCTGTTTATGGATTGCCAGAAGTTAATCGAGAATTAATTAAGAAGGCTCAGTTAGTTGCTAATCCTGGTTGTTATCCAACAGCAGTGCAGCTTGGCTTTTTACCACTGATTGAGCAGGGTTTAGCAGACATCAGCTATTTAATTGCTGATGCAAAATCTGGAGTCAGCGGTGCTGGGCGTGGTGTTAAAGTAGGCTCACTACTTTGCGAGGCAAGTGAGAATATGGCGGCTTATGGTGTTACAGGACATCGCCATTTACCAGAGATAAGTCAAGGACTGCAGCAAATGGCGAAGGGTCAACCAGTTGGTTTAACTTTTGTACCTCATCTTACTCCAATGATTCGTGGTATTCATGCTACCTTATATACAAGGGTGATGAATAAACAAACTGACCTGCAAGCTCTTTTTGAGCAGCGCTTTGCGGATGAGCCTTTTGTTGATGTGCTCCCCCAAGGCGAACACCCTCATACTCGTACAGTGAAAGGCACTAATACCTGCAGAATGGCAGTACATCGACCACAAAATGGTGAAATTGTGGTAGTTTTGTCAGCTATTGATAACTTGGTAAAAGGAGCAGCTGGCCAAGCTATCCAGAATATGAATATTATGCTGGGCATTGAGGAGGCACAAAGCTTGCTCGTGCCAGGGTTAATGCCGTAATGAGTGGAGGAGTTTGATGGCCGCAGTTAAAGGGTCTAAGCAGGAAAAGTTAATTGTAGTGCCATATCATCCTGTGCAACGGGTTTTTCAGCGGATTTTATATTGGTTGTTGTTATTTGCTGTAGCAGCTTCATGTTATGTGCTGGGTGCCTTTGTAGGTACAGGCTCTCAGCAGGAAATTATAGCAGAGAGGGATAAGCTACGCTTGGTTGAGCAAGAGCAACGTCTGGATCTTTCTCAATTGCGCCAGCAGGTAGCATCCCTTAATCGAGAAAAGCAGGTTGACCAGGAGCTAGTGAAAGCGCTTAAGGAACAAGTTCGGGAGCTAGAAAATGACAAGCTTGCTCAAGAGCAAGACCTGGCTTTTTACAAAAAAATTATGTCACCAGAAAGTAATGACAAAGGGTTGCAGATAGAAAGGTTTATCTTAAAGCCAACTACGCACCCTCGTCGTTACCAATATAAGATGCTAGTCACCCAAGTGGCAGAAAATAATGCCGTGCTTCAAGGCCATGTCAGCATTACTATTGTTGGAAAAAAATCAGGAAAAACCCAGAAGCTAGCATTAAAAAGTGTTTCAACAGATATTTCTCAGCAAGATATAAAATTAGGTTTTAAATATTTTCAGAATATCCCAGGGCCCGATGATCGTTTCGGTGTGATAGATTTACCTGCTGGCTTCAAGCCTGAATATGTATTGATAACAGGCCGATCGAAGGTGCCTAAGGTAAAAACAGTAACCAAAAGAGTTAAGTGGATTGAGACGGAGACCCAGTTAAATGTGGGGCAAGGCTAAACCTAAAAAAATCAGTGTTGAAAAACATGGTCATACCACCCTGATAGCAAACTGCACGTCAGTAACAGGTGATATTACCTTCTCAGGTATGTTACAAGTGGAGGGCATTATTAAAGGTAATGTTACTTCGACTGAAGGTGAAATTCGCTTGGCTGAGAATGGTGTGATTGAAGGTGAAATTAAAGCACCTAATGTGGTTATCAATGGCAAAGTACATGGCGATGTGTTTGCTAGCGAGCGCCTAGAACTGGCCAGTAAAGCATTGATCGAAGGCAATGTGTTTTACAACCGGGTTGAAATGGTGATGGGCGCTCAAGTCAATGGCAAGTTGGAGCATAAAGCCAACAAAGTGGCTGAGCGACGCAAAGAAAAAGAGAAGCCTGTCGTCACCAGTAAAAAAGACCAGTCAGTTTCATCACCAGCGTTGAAACAGCAGGCAAAAGCGGCATTGGAGTCAACTGGCTAAAGGGCTAAACTCGAAAGTATTGCTTGGCTTTTGGAGTGGTATGTGGATGCAAGGTTGAGCAGTACGTATAGCAATTTTTTAGTTGACCAAATTACTTGGTTACTTGGATAATGGTTACCCAGAAGTGATTTGTCTGACTGGAGTGGAGATGACAGCAGAGACTTTTGATCCTGGTATCCCCCTGACCTTTACGGCCAATGCGGCAGCAAAAGTGAAAAGCCTAATTGAAGAAGAAGGCAATGAGCAGTTGAAGCTGAGAGTGTTTGTTACAGGCGGTGGTTGTTCAGGGTTTCAATATGGCTTTACTTTTGATGAAGATATGGCCGATGATGATACGCAAATAGAACGTGATGGGGTTAAGCTGGTTGTTGATGCATTGAGCTTCCAGTACTTGGTTGGGGCTGAGGTTGACTATGTTGAAGGCCTGCAAGGTTCTCAATTTGTAGTTAATAACCCAAACGCTTCAACCACCTGTGGTTGCGGTTCATCTTTCTCGATTTAAATAATAAAACCTGCTTATATGCAGGTTTTATTGCTTCTGATTTTAGATCCCCAATAACTCAAATGACTGTGCCAGGGTAAATGGCTCCAAGTATTCTTGGTCCAGAGGCATTGGTCACTGATGGTAAGTTGCCAGGAAGGTTGGCTAGTGTTTGCCTGGCAAGCCAGGCAAATGCAGCAGCTTCAACCCAGGCAGGATTTAGACCCAGTTTTTCTGTTGTGGTGACTTGGTAGCTAGCCAAGTGCTGCTTTATCCGACAGGTTAGTTGTTCATTGAAGGCGCCTCCACCACAAAGGTATAGCTCGCCAGCCTCAAAGCCGTGACTTTTAATCGCTTGGGCTAAGCTAATCGCTGTTAGCTCAACTAAAGTTGCTTGCACATCGACAGGCAAAATAGTTGGTACTTTTTGTAAGTGCTGTTCGAGCCAATTTAAATTAAAAAGCTCTCTTCCAGTGCTTTTAGGGGGAGGCTGAAGAAAATACTTATTACTCAGCAGTAAATTTAATAATGAGGTGTCTACATTTCCTTTTGCTGCCCAACTACCTGCTTGGTCAAATGCTTGATCTAAGTGCTTTTTAATCCAAAGATCACATAAAGAATTTGCAGGCCCAGTGTCGAACCCTATTACTGGTAGAGCATTGTCTTTTGGAAGAATGGTGATATTAGCAATTCCCCCAAGATTGGCTATCACTCGGTTAACCTGGCTACTGCGAAAAACACTGGCATGAAATGCGGGTACCAAGGGAGCACCTTCTCCTCCAGCCGCTAAGTCTCGACGGCGAAAGTCAGCAACTGTAGTGACCCCTGTTTTTTCTGCAATGATATTGGGATCGCCAATCTGCCAAGTAAAACCACGTTCTGGATAGTGGCGAATGGTTTGCCCATGAGAACCGATGGCGACAATTGCTTTGTAACTTATATGGCATTTTTTTATTAGCTGTTGGCAGGCTTGGGCAAACAACAAGCCTAGCTCAAGGTCAATTTGAGCTAGGTTGTTTACACTAATATTGCTGCTGTCGGCCAGTAAAGCAATCTGCTGTTTAAGCTGATCACTAATTTCTACATTGTGAGTAGCAACCAGCTTAAACTCTGGCTCAAAGCACACCAGTGCCGCATCTACAGCATCCATGCTGGTGCCAGACATGAGGCCTAAATAGTAGTGAGGTTTGAGTGCTGTCATTTTTTTAAAGCAATTACAGACCCTGCCCCACCATTTTCTAATTTAGCCAGCATTTGCTGGGCAACTAGAATAAATCGAGAGCGCTCTTTTTTGGCTATGGGTAGTGCTTTTGGAAATTTTACCGTTAATGGATTTTTGTGAACGCCATTAACACGGAACTCATAATGCAAATGAGGGCCGGTAGCCAATCCAGACTGCCCTACATAACCGATCACTTGGCCTTGTTTTACCCGTGTACCATTTCTAATGCCTTTCTTAATTCTACTCATATGGCCGTATAAGGTTTTATAGCGTTGACCATGTTGCAGAATAACTGCTCGACCATACCCGCCTTTTCTGCCTGCAAAGTAAACTTTACCATCTCCGCTTGCTTTTATCGGAGTACCAGTAGGAGCTGCATAGTCAACGCCTTTGTGTGAGCGAATTTTATTCAGAATTGGATGGCGTCTACCTGGATTAAAGCGGGAACTAATTCGACTGAATGCGACAGGTGTCCGAATAAAGGCTTTCCTCATGCTTAACCCATCAGGTGTATAGTAGCTGGCGTGATTATCTGAGTCGGTATAGCGAATAGCCTTGAATGTTTCTTCTCGGTTGGTGAACTCGGCAGCTAGAATATTGCCAACCCCAATTTTTTCACCATCTAAAAATTTTTCTTCAATAATGACCTTAAAATGATCACCCTTGCGAATGTCCAAGGCAAAATCGATATCCCATGCAAAAATATTAGCAAGTTGCATCGTTAAGCGGTGGGGTAGACCAGCTCTTTGACTAGCATTGAACAGTGAAGAGTTGATCGTACCTGCTAAGATCTTTTGTCGAATAGCAGGCTTGCGAATAATTTCCTGAGTTTGATAGGTGTTATCTACTTTGGTAATTATTAAGCTTTCGAGGTTGTTGCGAACATACTTAACCTGCTTGAGCTCACCTTCTGGGCTGACAAAAAACGCCAGTTGCTGTCCTGGCATTATATTCGCGAGCCGCTTGGCTTCTTTACTACTGGAGACGATTTTATAGAGCGTTGAGCTACTGAAGCCTTGTTTTTTGAAAATAGTTGAAAGTGACTCGCCTTTTTTCACTGTGTAAGACAGTTTCTTATCTTTAGTTGAATGAGCAAAACTATCTTGGCTGGCTGCTATTGAGCGCTGTGTCGCTTCAAGAGTATTCACAGAGCTAACAGCTAATAAGTGCTTTACAGGCTCATCACTAGGCTCAGTTAAATCTATAGTGGGGGGTAAATCATCTCCTTCAGTAAATGAGGAGTTGGTCGGAGTTTGCTGAATTGAATTATGTTTTACTACTGCTGTTTTTACAGGGGAGTGCTCTGAGGAGATCAGTGGGGCCTGTTCTTTTTCAGATGATTGCACAACTTCTGTATTAGTTAAGCCTTTTTTTGCCGTGTTTGCTTCAGTGCTATTTGCTATAGAGGGGGATGCTTCATTAGTTGTATTTCCATCAATAGTTAAAGAGTAAGTATGTTTCTTGTTGTTGCCAACTTGGGGCTCATCCTCTGCGGGAGCATTTAGTAGCGAAAGTGCTACCCCTAGTGCAACTGTCGAAGCTATTGCCAAGTGAGGCTTAGGGAAGCGCTGCCACTTGCTACGTGCAGAATCAATCTTATTCATGACTTTTTTACAGTGTTTTATGCAAGGGTGGGGCTAAGTGTTTACTCTATAATCAATTTTTCTTTAAGTGATAGAGTAAGACTGCATTTTTATCAAGAAATTCCTGCAGAGTCCAAAAGACTTTCTCACCAACTCCTTTGATTTTTTTGTTACTATTCCGTTCTTCACTCTATTCAAACAAATTTTGATTTAATTAATAGTGCTCGCTTTCCTAGCTAATGTTGTCACAAAACAAACTTATTATTAGGAAAGAAGGGGTGCTCAGTGTTTGTAACTAAGGTATTACAATGGCAGATGGTCAAAATGCGCTGATTAACGACTTGGAACGTAGACAGCTGGTTGCTCAAATGACAGCAGCAGAAGAGCTGGCTGATCATATGAATGAAAAACCAAGAGTTATTTATTGTGGTTTTGACCCAACTGCAGATAGTTTGCATATCGGAAGTTTGGTTCCGTTATTAGCGTTAAAGCGTTTTCAGCAGGCTGGGCATAAACCCATTGCACTGGTCGGTGGTGCAACTGGGTTGATTGGAGATCCTAGCTTTAAAGCAGCAGAGAGAAAACTTAATACACCTGACGTTGTTGCTGGCTGGACAGATAAAATCAAGCAGCAAGTCAGTCAGTTTATAGATTTTGATTGTGGCTGGAATTCGGCAGAAGTCGTGAATAATCTGGATTGGACCCAAAATCTAGATGTCCTGGCTTTTTTAAGAGATATTGGTAAACATTTCTCTGTTAATGCGATGATTGCCAAAGAATCAGTTAAGCAGCGAATAGATCGTGATGGCTCAGGCATATCGTACACCGAATTTACTTACATGATTTTGCAGTCTTATGACTTTGCTGAGTTATACAAGCGGCATAACTGTACGATTCAAATTGGCGGTAGTGATCAGTGGGGAAATATTACTGGGGGTATCGATCTAGCTCGTCGGATGCATCAAGCGCAAACTTATGGCTTGACTCTACCACTAGTTACTAAAGCTGATGGTACTAAGTTTGGTAAAACTGAAACGGGTACTATCTGGTTAGACCCGACAAAAACCTCTCAATATGCTTTTTACCAGTTTTGGATTAACACTGCAGATGCAGATGTGTATCGGTTCTTAAGGTACTTTACTTTTTTATCTGAAGAAGAAATCCAAGCAATAGAAGATGAGGATGCCAAAGTTCAAGGCGCTAAGTCTGCACAACGTATTCTTGCTCAAGAAGTTACTAAGCTGGTTCATGGAGAGGAAGGGGTTGTTGCGGCGAAGCGAATCTCTGATGCGCTTTTTGCTGGCGACATTTCTAACCTATCTGAAAGTGATTTAAGCCAACTGGCGCTTGATGGTATGCCTACTACTGTTATTAATGATGATAGTAAGCCTTTGACAGAGCTATTAGTGGATACTGGTTTGGCTTTGACGCCAAGGGGGCAGGTTACTGTCGGGCAAGCACGTAAATTCATTAAAGAAAATGCCATTAGTGTAAATGGGCAAAAAGTGGCTGATCAGGAAGCGGTTATCTCCAAAACTTCTGGCATGTATGGTAAGTACCATCTATTAAAGAGAGGAAAAAAGGTTTTTCATTTGGTATGTTGGCTGTAACAGATTATACTTAAAATACTGTGCTACAGACTCTTTAATAAGCTCAAAGTTGATGAGCTTTATCAAGTTAAAGAAGCAGTCATCGCCTACCCAGGTGGTGCTTATTTTTCCAGCTAAAAACAATCAGTAGATACATAAATGCTTGCTTATATTGTGTTGAAGCAGGCATTTAAATCTTATCTTTTTGAGCTGAAAAATATTTGAAAGAATAAGCTTGACATAAGGCGGGCAATCAGTAGAATGCACCGCCACTGACTGGAGATGAGCAGGAAAGACAGCAACTGCCGGGAGCTTTTAAAGTTTCTGAGTCGCTGAAAAAACTTTTCAAAATTCTCTTCGGAAAGGGCGAAAAAAATCGCTTGACTTTAAAAGGTTAAACGATAGAATGAGCGCCCTCAGTTAGCGAGCCAAGCGCAGCTAACAAGTTCTTTAACAAGTTAATCAGACAATTCATGTGGGCTTTAGCTGTAATGATGAGACAAAAATTATCATTGCGCTAAAAGTCAAAGAAATTTGAGATTTAGATAACGCGATGAGCCGAAATTAGTTTTGTTAAAAGCGTTTTGCGCTTTGGCAAGACAACCTGATTTAAACTGAAGAGTTTGATCATGGCTCAGATTGAACGCTGGCGGCAGGCCTAACACATGCAAGTCGAGCGGAA
>NZ_JAPMOU010000017.1 GCF_028858535.1 Spartinivicinus poritis | reverse complement strand
TTCCGCTCGACTTGCATGTGTTAGGCCTGCCGCCAGCGTTCAATCTGAGCCATGATCAAACTCTTCAGTTTAAATCAATTTGTCTTGCTTAAAGTGCAAAACGAAACTTGGCTCATCGCGTTATCTAAATCTCAAATTTCTTTGACTTTTAGCGCAATGATAATTTTTGCCTCATCATTACAGCTAAAGCCCACATGAATTGTCTGATTAACTTGTTAAAGAGCTTGTTAGCAGCGCTTGGCTCGCTAACTGAGGGCGCTCATTCTATCGTTTAACCTTTTAAAGTCAAGCGATTTTTTTTCGCCCTTTCCGAAGAGAATTTTGAAAAGTTTTTTCAGCGCCTCAGAAACTTTAAAAGCCTCCGGCAGTTGCTGTCTTTTCTGCTCATCTCCAGTCAGTGGCGGCGCATTCTACGCACTTCTGAGTTTAAGTCAACAGCTAAATATCAAAAACTCAAAAACAAGTATTTTTGACTAATTATCAGCCACCACTGTTTTAGCTTTGCTGGTTTTTTTAATAAAGCGTAAAGCGAATAGCAGGATAAGAATAGTCAAATAAACGATAGGTTCCAGTAAATTACTCTTCGCTAACCAGATAAAATGCAAAGCTGCCAGACAGGCAGCAAGGTATACTCCCTTGTGCAACTGTTTCCATTTTTTTCCCAGCCGCCGAATCATTTTATTGGTTGAGGTGATAGCCAACGGCAGCAAAACCAGCCACGCAGCAAAGCCCACGGTTATATAGGGTCGCTCTAAAATATCTTCCCACAAATTACTCCACTGCAGCCCCAGCATAAATAGTAAATAAGCTGTTAAGTGAAGACAGACATAAAAGAATGCATATAACCCCATCATCCGACGAATGGAGATAAATTGACCATTACCCGTAATTAGCTTCAATGGAGTAAGGCTTAATGCAATCCATAAAAAACGCAGAGCCCAAATACCTAAAAATTCAACAACGGTTTTCGCGGGGTCAGGCCCTAACCCATTAGTAATGATTAAGTACACCAAATAAACAGCTGGCGATAGAGCCAATAAAAACCATATTGGCTTTAATTTTTTGATCAATTCAATAGCCCCTTCGACGCTCGTAATTTAATAGTACTTTGCCAAGTCCATACCTTTATAGAGGTGAGCAACTTGCTCGGCATAGCCATTAAACAACTGAGTTTCTACATAATTGGGGTTGAACAGCGAAGATGGCAAGCGCCTTTCGCGCTTTTGACTCCATCTAGGATGGCTGACATTTGGGTTCACATTGGAGTAAAAGCCATATTCATTAGGTGCTGATTTATTCCAAGTAGTAGGAGGCTCCTTTTCCACCAAACTAATTTTTATGATGGATTTAATGCTTTTAAAGCCATACTTCCATGGCACAACTAATCTAAGTGGAGCGCCGTTTTGTGGCGGCATGGTTTTTCCGTAAAGCCCCACCCCTATCAAAGTAAGTGGATTCATTGCTTCATCGATGCGCAGCCCTTCAACATAAGGCCACTCAATACTGCTAAATGGCAGCTTCAACCCCGGCATTTGTTCCGGGTCATTTAACGTAGTGAAAGCAACATACTTTGCTTTTGAGGTTGGATTAAAGTGCTTTAATAAGTCGCCTAACTGAAACCCTACCCATGGCACCACCATTGACCAGGCTTCTACACAGCGCAGCCGGTAAATACGCTCTTCAAAGTCATGAGGCTTTAAAATATCTTCAAGGGTGTAAGTACCAGGCTTTTCCACTTCTCCATCAATAGTCACAGACCAGGGATCAGTAATTAAACTACCTGCGTGTTTTGCAGGATCACCTTTTTTAGTACCAAACTCATAAAAGTTATTGTAGCGAGTGACGTCTTCATAAGGCGTTAGTTCTTCATGAGTGGAATCAGACCATATTTTTCGACCCGGAAATTTTTCTTTAAGCCACTTAGGAGCTGGGTATTGCTTGACACCTTCTGTAGAAACCAGACTAACGGGCTTTGCTTTTGCTATTGATTGCGCCTGTGCACTACCATTTTCTTCAGCACAAGCGGTCAACCACCCAGAGCCAGCTGTCAGCATTGCAGCTTGTCCTAGCCGCTTCATAAATTGCCGACGGTTAAAGTAAGCGGATTCAGGGGTTATTTCATAACTTTTGATATCACTGGGCTTTTTAATCAGCATAAGGCACTGCCTATAAAATTAAAGGCACCTCCATAATAATTACCAACCAGAGATGCCTTGGGCTAAAACTTACTCTTAACAATATAGACAGCGTAACTGGGAAATTTATTTCCCTTGGGCAGCAGCTACCCGCTTCTGCTTAAATCGCCATACAGCCAGAACAGGGCCAGAAGCAGCATAGAGCAAGAACACTACCATCAATACCCAGGGTGGGTTGGTAAATACAACTGCGAAGACCAATACAATTGCAATAATCGCAACAAATGGTACTCGCCCTTTAAACTCTAAATCTTTAAAGCTGTGGTAGCGAACATTGCTAACCATCAAAATCCCAGTAAGCGCCATAACTGCGGCAGTAAACATGGTAACAAGCCCATTAGAAGCCAAGTCAGCTTGATTAAGCGCCCAAACCATAGCAGCAACAACCGCCGCCGCCGATGGGCAGGGCAGACCTGTAAAATAGCGCTTATCAGCGGTATCAATTTGTGTATTAAAACGAGCTAGGCGAAGGGCTACACAAGCTACATAAATAAATGCCACCATCCAGCCAACTTTACCTAAACTGGTTAGATTCCAGTTAAAACACACCAAAGCTGGCGCTGCACCAAAGGCCACCATATCAGATAAACTGTCGTATTCTGCACCAAAGGCACTTTGAGTATTGGTCAGCCGCGCCACACGGCCATCAAGCCCATCAAAGATCATCGCCACAAAAATAGCGATTGCAGCTTGCTCAAACATTTGGTTCATTGAGCTAACAATGGCATAAAAACCACAAAATAATGCAGTTGTGGTAAACAGATTAGGTAGTAAATAAACCCCTTTCCGTCTTACTTTTCTACCATTTTCAGCAACTTCTTCAACATGCTCGTCGATGGGTAGTATCGTTTGTGGCAGCTGATCTTCGGTATCATCTGCCACTGAATTGTCTTTCTCTTGACTCATAGAGTAATTGTCCAAAAAACAAACGGTTCTGGCATTATATCAAACCCGAATTAAATTGCGTGATTAACCAAAATATTTCATCAAACCACAAAGGCTAGCCAAGCACTTTGGCTGTATCCCAGAAAGTTTTGACCAGAGGATTTTGTAAACGCCGTGTTTGTACACACAAACCTATAGTAAACGGCTGCAAGACAGGGTCTACTGTTAATTGCTGAATTTTATTAGCCAGCGGGCTATTAAGCAGCACCAACTCAGGCACAATGCCTACCCCAAAACCCAGACTAACCATACTGACTATTGCTTCATGACCTGCAACCGATGTATAGACATTAGGTTTGATACCTTGCTGACGAAACCACAACTGCAGCCTTTGTTTGATTAGGCCCTGCTCTGCTTGAATAATCGGGACTCTTTCCCAGTCCATAATCTCTGCATCAACAAACTCTCTTGCCAGGCAGCTTACTGTTGGCGCAATAAACACCAGGCCTGATGTTGCTATAGGTTTAAAGCTTAAACTAGCAGGTAAGTGTTCTGGCTTAGCAGCAATAACTATATCTTCTTCACCTGCTACGACTTTCGGAATAGAGTAAGCCGCATCACCGGTATGCAGTTTCACTTCTACGCTAGGTTGGCGCTGTCGATAAGTCACCAGCAAATCAGATAAAAAGCTGTAGCTCGCAGTGACCGAGCAATACATACTGATTTCTCCACTTAATAAAGTGGTCTCTTCCTGTAGGGTTTCCTGAAATCGATTCCAATTAGCAAGTGTTTCTGATGCATACTGACGGAATAACTCACCTGCTCGGGTTAGGCTGACTTTTCTTTTATCTCTTTCAAACAGTGGTTTCCCCACCTCCTCTTCTAATCGCTTTATATGACGGCTCAGCGTCGAAGGGCTAATAAAGCAGGCTTCACTGGTTTGCCCAAAGTGCAGGGTAGAAGCCAAATGCAGAAATAGCTTTAAACCTTGATAATCCATCAGCACTTATCCTGTTGTATTTCATATCATGCAATACAGTATTCGAAACATATCATTTTACGCAACACTGAGAATAGGCTATCTTTTTTGTCACTACAAAGTGGAGTGTCTATAAAGATCACTCGGTTCAGCATACAAATACATATTAAAGTTGATGCCAGTGATTAATAATAAAACCTGCCTGGCAGTTCTTGCTGCCAGGCTATTTTTCTTCCACAAATCGAACATAAACTAGGGTCTCCCCTAGTTGCCTTCATGGCCACTTTCCTTGTAGCCCATGCTGGCAAAAAATCTTTAAGGAGCTACAGATGAATTACTTCAACTCATTGCCATTGCGCATTCAGCTAGAAGAGTTGAGCAAGTGCCGCTTTATGGACCGTGCAGAGTTTGACACGGGTGTAGAAGCTCTGAAAGGCAAAAAAATAGTTATTGTTGGCTGTGGTGCTCAAGGTCTAAACCAAGGTTTAAATTTAAAAGATAGCGGCTTGGATGTTTCTTATGCCTTGCGTGAATCAGCTATCAAAGAAAAACGTCAATCTTGGAAAAATGCTACTGACAATGGATTCACTGTTGGCACTTACGAAGAGTTAATTCCTCAGGCGGACTTGGTCAGTAACCTAACTCCAGATAAGCAGCACTCTGCTGTTGTTGAACAAGTAATGCCTCTAATGAAAAAAGGCGCTACTTTGTCTTACTCTCACGGTTTCAACATTGTCGAAGAAGGCATGAAAATTCGTGATGATATTACCGTTATCATGGTGGCGCCTAAGTGCCCTGGCACAGAAGTAAGAGAAGAATATAAGCGTGGTTTTGGCGTACCTACTTTAATTGCTGTGCACCGTGAAAATGACCCTAATGGCGAAGGCTTAGAGCAGGCCAAAGCTTATGCAGCCGGTTTAGGTAGCCACCTTGCAGGGGTATTAGAATCTTCATTTATCGCCGAAGTAAAGTCTGACTTAATGGGTGAACAAACCATCTTATGCGGCGTACTACAAACAGGCTCTATTTTATGCTTTGACAAAATGGTTGCTGATGGTATCGATGCTGGGTATGCGTCCAAATTAATTCAGCAAGGCTGGGAAGTAATCACCGAAGCGCTAAAAATCGGTGGTATCAGCAACATGATGGACCGCTTATCAAACCCTGCAAAAATTAAAGCGTTTGATCTATCTGAAGAATTAAAAGATATCATGCGTCCGCTGTTTGAAAAACACATGGACGATATCATCACAGGCGAGTTCTCTAAAACCATGATGGAAGACTGGGCCAATGATGACAAAAACTTACTGACCTGGCGCGCTGAAACTGCTGAAACTGCTTTCGAAAAAGCCACATCTACTGCTGAAATTGATGAGCAGGAATACTTTGACCACGGTATTTTAATGGTTGCCATGGTTAAAGCCGGTGTTGAGCTGGCTTTCGAAGTAATGTGCAGTTCTGGCATTATTGAAGAGTCTGCTTACTACGAATCACTACACGAAACGCCACTAATTGCTAACACCATTGCTCGTCGCAAGCTGTATGAAATGAATGTGGTTATTTCTGATACTGCAGAATATGGCTGCTATTTATTTGCCCATGCTTGCGTGCCATTGTTAAAAGACTTTATGGCTAAAGTCGACACTGATGTTATCGGTAAAGGTTTAGCTGTTAAATCGAACAGTGTTGATAACGCGCGCTTGGTTGAAGTGAACGATGCTATTCGTGACCATACTGTTGAGTTAATCGGTTATGAGTTGCGTGGGCATATGACTGATATGAAGCGCATCATCTAATCATACAAAAATGATCTTTTTTAGCGATAGCTGCGTCAGCTTCGTGCTCAAATCCTCATGTACTATTATGTACACTGCGGTTTTCCGCGCGATGCTTTCTTGCTCTCACTAAAAAATCTCCATTTTTGTTACAGACAACAAAAAGCCTGGTGCAACAACCAGGCTTTTTTATTAGTTAAATTTGTATACTCAATGCGTAGGGTAAGTTATAAACTAAGTACTTTTTCCCCTCTAGCAATTCCAGACACACCAGTCCGCACAACTTCTAGAACAGACACAGGTGCTACCGCTTGAATAAAAGCATCCAATTTATCGCTATCACCGGTTAGCTGAATAACATAAGTTGAGCTGGTGACATCCACAATCTGGCCGCGGAAAATATCAGTAGTGCGCTTTATTTCTGCACGCTGAGCTCCTGATACTTTTACTTTCAGGAACATCAGCTCACGCTCAATATGAGAGCCTTCGGATAAATCAACCAGTTTAACCACATCAATTAGCTTATTTAGCTGCTTGGTAATTTGTTCAATTTTATCGTCAACCCCAATTGTGGTCAGCGTAAGCCGAGACAATGTAGGATCATCGGTTGGTGCTACATTTAATGACTCAATATTGTAGTTACGCTGAGCAAATAACCCAACTACCCGCGACAACGCACCGGGCTCGTTTTCCATTAATACTGAAATGATATGACGACGCATTAGGTACGCTCCGTTTTACTTAACCACATATCACGCATTGAGCCATCTTTAATTTGCATGGGATAAACATGCTCATTAGGGTCAACTTTTACATCTAAAAACACCAAACGATCTTTTAAGGCAAAGGCTTCTTCCATTGCACCTTTCAGGTCATCTGGCTTTTCGACAGTTATTCCCACATGCCCATAAGCTTCAACCAGTCGCTTAAAGTCCGGGAGTGATTCCATATAAGAGTGAGAGTAACGACTGTCGTATTGCATATCCTGCCACTGCCGTACCATGCCTAAGGCTTGGTTATTCAGCGTAATAATTTTGATTGGCAGATCATATTGCAAGCAGGTAGATAGCTCCTGAATATTCATCTGGATACTACCCTCCCCCGTTACACAAGCAACATCGTGATCAGGGTAATGTAGCTTCACCCCCATTGCTGCAGGAAAGCCAAAGCCCATGGTGCCTAAGCCACCTGAGTTAATCCAACGGTTAGGCTGATCAAACTTATAATATTGAGCAGCAAACATTTGATGCTGGCCTACATCTGAAGTAACAAATGCATCGCCTTTGGTTACCTCATATAAGGCTTCGATCACCGCCTGAGGTTTAATAATGCCACCATCACCTGGATCATAAGGGAAGGTGCCTTTTGAGCTACGCCATTCATCGATTTGTTTCCACCAGCTATTAGTGGCTTCTTTGTCAACTTCCCGCTTACTATCTTTAATCGCACCCAGCATCTCATTCAGAACTGCTTTAACTGGACCAACAATAGGTACATCAGCACGAATATTTTTAGAAATACTGGCTGGATCAATATCGATATGAACAATTTTGGCTGTTGGGCAAAACTTAGCAACACCATTTGTCACTCGATCGTCGAACCGAGCCCCTACCGCTAAAATCACATCAGCATGATGCATTGCCAGATTAGCGGCATAACTGCCATGCATACCGAGCATCCCTAAAAACTGGCGATCAGAACCTGGGTAGCCCCCTAACCCCATTAAAGTGTTGGTAACAGGGAAATTTAACTTTTGCGCCAACTCTGTCAGTACATCAGCCGCCTGCCCTAAAATGACTCCGCCGCCACTATAAATAATTGGCCGTTTTGCCTGCATTAGTAGATCAAGGGCTTTACGAATTTGCCCTGAGTGACCTTTTTGCGGAGGATTATAAGAACGAAGTTTAATTTTTTTGGGGTATACATATTCAAACTTATCACTGGGATTAGTGATATCTTTAGGAATATCCACTACCACAGGACCTGGCCGACCAGACTGAGCAATATGAAATGCCTTTTTAATGGTCATTGGAATATCTTCGGCTCGCTTAACCAAAAAGCTGTGCTTAACGATTGGCCGAGAGATTCCCACCATGTCAGTTTCCTGGAACATGTCCGTACCAATAAAATCTGATGGCACTTGCCCAGAAATAACCACCATTGGAATAGAGTCCATGTAAGCAGTGGCAATACCTGTAATCGTATTGGTTGCTCCTGGCCCCGATGTAACAAGCGCTACCCCTGTTTTTCCCGACGCCCGTGCGTAACCATCAGCCATATGGGTTGCTGCTTGCTCATGGCGCACGAGAATATGGGTGACTCGATCCTGACGAAACAGTGCATCATATACATGAAGCAGTGCACCGCCGGGATAACCATAAATATACTCAACCCCTTCATCCGCTAATGAGCGGATTACCATTTCAGCACCCGATAATAGTTCCACTTGATGAACCCTCTAGAACATCACTACATAACAAATTAGTTTAACGATCTAACAGACTATATCCATTAGCTATAGAGCAACATAAACCTATCTGATTAGCAAGACGAATAGCCCTGCTAGTGCTTGCCAAAAACTTATATCTAGCCAAACACTAACGACGGGGTCGTGACTTGCTAATTTTTAAGCTAGTGGTCAATCTAGTTGAATTAAAGAGAAGAGCCACATTAGCTCTTATAATAAGAGATACACCACTACCTCGCTTCGCTAAGCATTGCTCAGCCGCCTAACGAAACTGCCAGATTGTCAGGCCCACAACATTGTACAAGCGGGCCGACCCAGCGCGAGGTAACGCGTCTTTGGGAAAAAACTGAAAATTAAGGTGTAAATTTCAGTGCAGAGTGGATGGCGATTTACGCAATAAACATCCAAAAAGTAAGACTGGTAATTCTTTACAGTTTAGCGACAGAAGTCAAGGACCTGCCACGTCGTCTACAATGGTAAGGATATTGCTGAATAACTTAGGGCTGCCTTCAATAAAGGTATAAGCTCCAAGCAAAGTGCTTAAATCGTAAATATTATTTCACCTTACTTTTATTTAGTGATATGTATAACAAAATTAAGGATAGAGATGTCACATCTCTACTTATCGCAATAAGTTACCTATATATTCATGTGACCACTAAACTGTGGTGTTATTGAAGATAACAGAACGTTTGGGAACACTCATGAAAAAGCTATTGCTGCTCACCAGCTTAATTCTAATCTCCACCAGCCTAACTGCAGGTAAATTCTATAAGTGGGTAGATGAAAATGGCGTTACCCATTACAGCACTGAACCACCCAAGCAAGGCCAAGGTGAAGTTGTAAATACTCGAGCCCAAAAGCCTTCCAGCAAAGAGGCTGGAGAAAAGCAGCTAAAAACGATTAAAGATTCAGAAGAAGCCAAAAAGAAAGAGCAGACAGAGAAAGAAGCGTTTGAAAAAGATTTAGCCAAAGCAAAAAAAGAAAAAGATGAAAACTGTAAGCAAGCTAAGCAAAATAAAATTCAACTAACTATCAAAAACCGGGTCAGGATGACGATGGAAGATGGCTCAGTAAAAATTCTCAGTCAAGAGGAAAAAGAGGAGCAACTAAAAAGAGCTGATGAAGCCATCAAAGAGTGGTGTAACTAAGCTTCGACACTTTGCCCAGCTAGCTATACGCTGGGCAGTTCCTCTAAGATTACTCACTCATCTTTGCAACGTAAGCTAACTATTAAAGGCCCTTGATATTGTAGTGCCGTATCATGCTTTAAGGTGATTAACTGTGGCTTAAGCTGAAACTTTGGTACTGGAGCAATAAAGTAGCCTTGTCCCCAATTAATCTGCGTCGCCTTACCATAAGCACTTCCTGAGCTAAGCAGCCTTTCTTCAACCTGATATTCAACATAAACAGACTTGCATTGACACTGGCTAATATCCTGAGAAGCAATCATCTCCGTAAGCAGCACAACATTCTCAGGTGTATGTCGTACACCCAGAGGTTTTATTGTTAAGCATTGGGAGAGGTAATTACGAATTCTCACTTTATCCAACAACATAGTTGGAGCAATAAGCATTGGCTTTTGGTATATCGCCTGGCATCCAGATAAAGCCAACACCAACATTAGAAAAACTAGCTGAAACAATCTCACCGTACGCATTGCTTTTATAAGGGCATTGTTGTTGTAGAAACGTAGTTGGTATAGAAAACTTAAGAAAGATTTTGGTCAATTTTTGTGACTATGATCAGTAGCTTTGCACAATCATTAGACTGCTGACTACAGAACTCTTCAGCGATAGGTAGAATACTACAGTTTGAGGGTAAAGGAAGGCCACCTTCAATCAAAGCACGAAGGCGAGGGATAAAAATCCACTGCAACCACTGATTCAGCGCCAAGGTGTCAACACAAAAAGGCTCTGTACTTGCTAAAGCCTCTACAGAAGGAGGGGTAGAGTCCCACATGTTCAGGTGTTGAAGCTCTTGCTCCAGCTCAGTTAATAACGCAGATATGTGATCAGTACTCATAAAAAGACAAGCGCTCGTTAAGTTTGATTCAGTAATGCTTGTGTTCTAGAAAAGATGTAACACTAGTTTAACGAGCTTGTCCATTTGCTGACAATTAAAAGCTAGCCCGAATATTTCATCTGACACCACCGCTTCCGGGCATTTTTGCTAGAAATTTAACTTTATTTTCGAATAACTAATTAGGTATTCAACCTATCCCCGGCCAACTGCACTTTGATCGATTATAGATTGCAGCCTTGCTCTCATCCCAGGATCACGCGTTAAGGATAAGCCTCGACGAGCTAGCTGTTCTGCTTGTGCATAATTTTGCTGGCTAAGTCGAATTGAAGCTAACTCGTAATAGACTTCTGGATCATTTGGGGCAACTCGCAGTGCTCTTTCTAAAGTGGCTGCAGCTGCTTCTAAATCACCACTCGCACGCTGCTCTAAAGCTCGATCAATTAACCGACGAGCAGCTGGATTGTTGCTCACTCCTGAGTCAGGGTAATCAGGTGTTACATAAGCATATTGATCTTGGTTTTCTTGGCGCGGCTGGGTCACTACCTGAGGCTGACGATATTCAGGACGAGCAGCAGGTGCCGGAGCAGCATCAACCACTTCAGGCCGCATATCCCGGCCTGGATCTTGTGATGATGGAATATATGTGTGCTGTACACAGCCAGTTAATATAGCCAGCATTCCTCCAATAACTGCTGGCTTAAACCACGATGTTTTACCCTGAAATATGTTTGTTTGTTGAAACACTATTATTGCCCCCGACTAGCGAAACAGAGTTCTGAACCACTCTACCACCTTAGACCCCCTTCTTTGGGGCTGGTGACGAATAATGCAGGAAGATTCTTCCTGGGGCTCAGAGCCTTTAATAAATGGTAAGTAACGTGCACCTGCACAAGATTCATTGGCAAGCATGCCACTAATTTCATCTACCCATACATAGCGGACCTGATCAGGCACTTTTGGCCGCAATGACTTAGGATTTACATTAAACATAAAGTCTGTCCAAACCCTTAGCGCACCACTACTACCTGTTACTGGTGTTGGCTTATTATCATCATGCCCCATCCAAACAACTGCTAAGTAGTCCTCAGAATAGCCAGCAAACCAGCTATCACGCTGTTCATTACTGGTACCGGTTTTGCCTGCAACACGCACTTTATTATTTAACAGCCGGTAGGCTCTTCTACCAGTACCCTCTCGCATAACCTCTTGCATTGCATACTGCAATAAGTGCACATACTCGCTAGGAATAACCTGTTGTATGGCCAGCGGGTAACGCTGCAGTGGTTTACCTTCAGCATCCAATACAGCCCGTATCGTCCTTAGTGGTACTTTAAAACCACCTCCTGCCAGAGTTTGATAAACAGTAGCTACATCCACAGGTGACATGGCTACAGCACCTAGCAGGGAAGAAGGATAGGCAGGAAACTCCTGATCGGCTCCCATTGTTTTAAGTAACTGTAGTATTTTTTCTACACCTACAGTCAACCCCACATTCGCTGTGGCCAAGTTATAGGATTTTGCCAAGGCCTCATGCAAGGGCACCGCGCCATGACTTTTATGATCAAAGTTGTTTGGCTCCCATAACTGACCATCCTGAGTTTTAATGCTAACTTTGCTGTCGTCCACAAAAGTGGCGAGAGTATATTGCTCAGGTTGTGTCAATGCAGATAAAAAAACTACAGGCTTAATTAAAGAACCAATATGGCGCTGGGCATCTACTGCACGGTTAAAGCCTGTATAACCTGCTTTACGATCACCAATCACTGCCAGCACATCACCACTACCTGGCGCTGTAACCACCATAGCACCTTGTAACGCTTTATGCTTTTCACTGGATTTTCTGATTTTTTTCAGGGTTTCAGTCAGGCTTTTTTGAGCTTGCTGCTGAACGATAGGGTCAAGGTTTGTAAAGATTCTCAGCCCTTGAGAAGTTAGATTATCTTCATCATAGTCACGCTTTAACTGTCTTTTAACCAGGTCGAGGTATGCATAATAGTGGTTCATTTGTACCTTGCTATGCTTCACCACGCCTAAAGGCTTCTGCTTAGCCTGGTTTGCTTCCTGCTCAGTAATTACCCCTTGTTGCGCCATTACTTTTAGCACCAGGTTACGACGCTTAAGGGCATTTTTTGGCTTACGACGAGGGTTGTATTGAGAAGGGCCTTTAATCATGCCAACTAACAGGGCAACCTTCTCAACTGACAGCTCATTAATAGGCTGACCGAAAAAAAACTGGCTGGCTAAGCCAAACCCATGGATAGCGCGATTACCTTGCTGACCTAAAAACACTTCGTTGATATAGGTTTCGAGTATTTCATCCTTGTCGTAATGAAAATCTAATAAGCCAGCCATAATAGCTTCATTAGCTTTTCTTTTCAGGCTACGCTCATTCGACAAATATAAATTTTTTACTAGCTGTTGAGTTAAAGTTGACCCACCTTGAACGGCTCTCCCTGTTTTAAAATTGACATAAAATGCTCTAATAATTGACTTGGGTGAAACACCCCAGTGGTCATAGTAATTTCTGTCTTCTACAGCTAATAAAGTAGGAATAAAGGTTTCTGGTAACTGCTCCAGTTTGGTTAACAAGCGGTCTTCATTCGAGGCAGGATAAATGCCACCAATTAACTGTGGCTCTAAACGCGCTAAAGCTTCTTGGCCAGTTTGATCTACTACCTTTTTAATTTGTTTATTTTGAAAAGTGATTTTTAGCAGGGCTGACTCTTCATAGCCATCATCAAACTGGAACCCCCTGGTTTTTACAGTAACTGTATTGCCTTTTTGGTGAAACTGTCCAGCTCGCTCAACATAACTGACAGACTGATAGCCAAGCTGATCCAGCTGTTGAGTCAGTTGTTTTGCATTAATTCTTCTAGTAGAAAATATCTCCAATGGTTGAGCATATACTTTCGCAGGAATTGCCCACTTCTTGCCTTCAAACCTTTCTGTTACTTCAATGTCTAGCTTACTGGCATAACCAACAAATAGAACACCACCAATTATTAACAGCACAGCTGCTAACTTAAATAGCTTCTTCCAAAAGCCTCCTTTTTTGGTCTTTCCATTGGACTTTTTACTTTTGTTGGCTGGCTGCCTACCAGTGCGAATACGTTCAGTCATGTGCTTATGTTTTTTCCTAAAGACTGTCAGACTGCAATCAGATATTAGTGCTTAGAAACTTTTCGTTAAAAGCGTTTCGATAGCTTAGATAGCTCAGTGCTTTGCTGGCTAATTTGTCAGCACAATAAACGAGTCTTGTTATGCTGATAATAAGGTTTGTTACTTACATGATATGTTTGGTTCACATAACACCATCAGGCTTATGTGTAACTCAAATCAGCTTTTAAGACCCTAACAAAGCCTTCTTTGCACGCTAATAATCAGCAAAGGCTTTACTATCACAGCAAAGGAGTGCCGATATCACGCTGGCTACTCACAACCTCAAGAAGCACTCATATTTTTCTTGCGTCAGTTGTCTTACAAAATAATTGGCTAAAGTGTATTCGATTAGGCTGCTGATTTTCAGAGCAAACCAACAATTTGAGGGAAATTTCTCACTTTTTAAGTGTACGGCAACTAGCGGTAGTCCTCTTAGAAGGACTTTTAGGCTAGCTTTCAAAAAAGGTAAAAGCTAAAAACTCAACAGATATAAACAGGCATATAGCTGCCTGACACCAAAGTATACCCAGGCCATACAATAAAAATTTAGCCGAGTTTCTGATCAATTATCATACAAGGCACAATAATCAGCTATTATTTATATCAAGGTGGCAAACTCGATAGTGACTGATATGAAGTTTTGTTGTCACCTGAGCAACTTGGTATTTTCAGAGGGCAAGGACTCGAAGATGGCAACAGATTTAATCGAGCTGAAAAACCTAGGGAAAACATCCGTTCAATGGCTTAATGCCGTTGGCATTAGAGACCGCGAAACACTAGAGCAAATTGGTGCGGTGGAAGCCTATTGCAAAATTAAAACACGCGGATTTAAAGTATCTAAAGTGTTGTTATATGCACTAGAAGGTGCTCTACTCAATGCGCACTGGAACCAGCTTGACCCTTCGCTAAAAGAAAGGTTAATACGGGAAGCAGAAGCCAAAGAACCCAGTGCAGTCAGCCAGTAATGTTAATTTAAGGCTACAACCATGTACTTGGTGGGAGAGCAATTCCCCTATATCAGTGAAGTCATTTCAGAGCTGCAGCTTATCCCTGCCCAGCTTGTTAATGGTTTGCCCAGCGAGGCAGCCAATATCTATTTAGACTCCGTTGCAGACCTTTATACCCAGCATGACCCTGACCAGGTTTTTTTAATTTGCGAAGGAAAGCTTGCTGGCTCTATTAATCAGCGCGAAGTTTTTTACATGCAAGAAGGTGACATCGTAGGGCTAAGACAAGGCTTTAGCTTGCCAAAGTGTAAATACAGCAGTAAAGACCCTATTGAACTCATTCCTTATAACCGCAAAGCTTTTTTTGAGCATATTCAAGCAGATCCAGCCAGACAGACCTTACTAACAAAATACTTGGTTGGTTATGCCGCTGTATTAGCCGATGGGCTATCTCGACTCACCCCATACAGCGATAAGCCTACAACTGGTTTTCTTCAAGTGAAAGCTGGAGAAACTATTATTAGTGAAGGCGAGCAAGCTGACCATGTCTTTATCTTGATGACTGGGCGTGCCGAGGTTTATGTACGTGGAGTAAAAGTAGGCAATATTTATCAAGATGAGATCTTTGGTGCCATGGCTATGTTTACACAAGAAAAACGCTCAGCAACTGTGATCGCCAAAGATGATTGCACCCTCACCGCTGTGCCTAAAGATCAGTTTATTAACCTTATTCAAACTCACCCAAGGGTTTGCCTTAACTTAATGGAAAATATGGCTAGGCGAATAAACGCTCTTAATCAAAAACTCGCTTCTCCAGGCTCGAATGATTCAGCTAGCACTGTTGGAGTCATGAGCTAGCCATAAAGAGTTATACAGCCACAGCCCTCTAATTTATACACAGGTTCTTTGCGGAAGGAAAAATTCTAAGCAGCTATTGACAATGCAAATGATAACAATTATCATTTGCATTGTTGTCGTTGCACAACAGATTTAATCTGTCGATATCACTTCTGTAAGTAACAGGATGCTATATACAGGTTATCTCCTCATCAGGCTAATCACAGACTTTTGCCACTCTTTTTAGAGTGGCTTTTTTTTGCCTGTCATCCAACTTTTCGTGCATTGCTTCCACATCATGCGCATGCAAATAAAAATAATTATCATTTGTGTTGACATTTAAAAGCTGCTTGCCTATTCTTTTCAACAGTTGCCACAGGCAACTTTGATAACTACTGTAAGACGTTTACCTGGCAGTTAAACAGCTTTTTTTACAGGTTATCTCCTCATCAGGCTAATCACGGTTCTAAGGCTACCTTTTGGTAGCCTTTTTTTTGTTCTGAAACTTTTCAGCCCCCCCTTTCCCCTAATTAATCACAGATTACTTACGACCTATGTCACCTTTTGTAATGAATGTTCACATAGGTGCATTAATTTCTTAATCAAATGCTTAATTTCACTGAAATAAATCAAATCTACTGATATGTTTAAAATAGGTTAAATAATAAACAGGTCGTCTGTTTTTGTTGTGTGATTTTTTTAGTTATATCTTATGTCGCTATTTAGCTAACAGGGCACTAATGATAAACACCAAAAAGGGAACTAGTCGTCTTTTTATAGGCTTACTTACATTAAGCCTGGCGGGACATGCAGCTGCTAGCGCCAACTCGCTTACCAAACTGAACCAGTCTGTCTCAACAATTAGCCAACAGAAGCAGTCTACACAGCACATCAGCCAAGCTTCACAAATAAAACCCGTTCACAAAAAATCTCTTGGCTTCGTTTACTATCTAATTGGTCAGTTTTATCAAGCTGACCAACATTCTCAAATAGCCTGTGACTGGTTTCAAAAGTCAGCCGAATTGACGGCACTAGAAGGACAGTATGAAGCTGCCCGCTGCATTGCTCCGAACAATACGGCAAAAGCGGTATCAATGCTTAGGCAGTCAGCTCAACAAGGACTAGCTGAAAGTCAGGTTTTATTGGGTGAGTGGTATTGGTTCGGGAACATTCTGCAAAAAGATTATAATCAAGCCCTTTACTGGTTTAATCAAGCGGCGGCTAAAAAATATCCTAAGGCGATAAATAACTTAGGTATGATGCACCAACTTGGCCAAGGCGTAGATAAAAACCTTAAGCAAGCCCTCAGCTATTATCAGACTGCTGCTAAATTAGGCCATGCAGCTGCCGAGAATAACCTAGGTTATATGTACGCAACTGGCCTTGGTGTAAAACAAGATAAAGCAGTTGCAGCACAGTGGTATAAAAAAGCAGCCGAAAAAGATCACCCTGCCGCCTTAAACAACTTAGCCAAAGCTTACTTAATAGGCGATGGAGTAACCAAAAACCCAGAGAAAGCTAGATACTGGTATCAACGAGCTATTAAAAAAGGCAACAAATATGCTCAGTACCGTCTTGGTATTTTGCTGATACAAGGCGAAAAAGTACCTAAAGACAGCAAGCGTGGTATTTATCTAGTCAGCCAGGCAGCATTACAAAATCACGTTAATGCCCAACTAGTCTTGGGTTCTTATTATCAGCAGTTTGAAGACCAACACAGTCAGTCACTTTACTGGTTTGAGCAAGCCGCCAAACAAGGAAGTGAGATTGCTATGGTCAGAGCAGCAGAGCTAATGCTAGAGCCTGAAAGCAGGTTATTTAACCAAGACCAAGCGGTGTTATGGCTAAAGGAGGCTGCTTATAAAGGTGACACCAGTGCTTATAAGCAGTTGAGCGATGTTTTTCTTAGTAATCAAAGCCAGCTATTCAACTTACATGAGGGTGTATTCTGGCTGAGCCATGCTGCCAATAATGGAGATCGAATTGCCCAATGGCAACTTGGCACGCACTACGAGCTTGGTAATGGAATTGCGAAGGATCAAACCAGGGCTGCTATGTGGTATTGGGAGGCTGCTAAACAAGGAGTTAAAACTGCTCAGTTAAAACTTGCAGAAATGTACCAGCAAGGCCGAGGCGTTAGCCATAATCAGCGACTAGCTAATTACTGGTATAACCACGCGCCTGAACAAGCTTCAATCAACTAACACAAAGTCAACAATTTAGGTTTTGCTGTAAATATAAAAAAGAAAAGATTAGATAGTAATAAGTTGCATCAAGAAATGAGAGAAATGGTGGGTCGTGCTGGACTCGAACCAGCGACCAATTGGTTAAAAGCCAACTGCTCTACCAACTGAGCTAACGACCCTTGATGGGCGCGCTATATTACTAAACTTTTAAAAAATTACAACCCCTATCTTTCACTCTCTTTTATCCTATGTGTAGAGAATTAGTTTTTAAGTCATGAGATCAACCGCAGTCAGGGCGGTCAGTATCTGCTTTTGGAGTGCGCCATAGCCAGTCTCCCCACTGTTCTACCCCCTGATACCAGGGTGCACTTACATACCGATTAGTACCTTCAACCCTTGCCTGCTGATCTTCATTTGATTCTACAAATATCACACTAGCCACTTTTACATTTGGAGCAAGCCACTGAACAAATTGGGGAGAACCTACATCTTTCCTGGCATGAAAGGAGCCAGTAATCACTACTTTCACCCCTTTTTTTATTCCATTCTTAAGGCTAACAGCCTCTTCAGCCAGCTTTTTATCTCGGGCTTGTTGAATATTTACCATTGCAACCAAAGACTTCTGATCTATTTTATTGCAGTGAGCTTCTTCTATTCTCTTCGCTAAGGGTTCTCTAATCGTATCTATGTAAGGGCCTTCTGCTTTAGGCTTAGTAGAACTGTGATATAACTCCATTATTTGCTTCCTGGTAATATTACCCGCCTTGAGTGGTATATTATTTTTAATAGCCAGCCACATCATTGGCCCATAAAAATCCCACTGCCAGCCTTTTACCTGTTGCCACTCTAACCAGTTGTATAATTCTGCTTGTGATTTTACTTTGCCATAAGCCTGATCGATTTTTGCTTGCTGATCAGAGTTAAGCATTTCCATTACCACTCCGGCCAACTTCCCTTTTGTCTGCAAATACTCAAGTATTGCTAACTGATGCTGATGATGAACGGGATTATCATGCGCTTCACCTAAATACAAAACATCAACTTCAGGTAGTTTTCTTAATAGGTCTGCTTCTGTAATCAGCTGTGAATTTTGTTGTTGCCAAATAGGCTTTTCAGATTGCTTTTCGACAGTTGCCGCACAGCCAGAAATAACACTATAAAAGCAAAATAACCAAGACAATTTTAGTAGTTTACTCACTATCAAAACCCTTCTATATAGCAAACACTAATCTTATAAGACTTCCTCTTTACCCCAACAGCACAACAGGTACTTTATAGGTTGGGTGATTAATTACCTGGCTATCAATATCAAAAACTTCTTTAATTAAATTTGGCTTTAATACTTCTAGCGGGTCACCCAAGATAACTTGCCTGCCTTCTTTTATCACCATTATCTTGTCAGCATAGCGGGCCGCTAAATTAAAATCATGAAGAATCACCAATATTGCCGTATTAGTTGCAGACAGTTGCCTGGCTAGTTGAAGCGTTAAATGTTGGTGAGAAGGATCTAATGCAGAGGTTGGCTCATCTAACAATAACAATCTAGGAGCTTGCTGCTCATCGGTAGTGATTTGTGCAATGACTCTAGCTAAATGGATACGTTGCTTTTCCCCACCTGATAGTGAAGTATAAATACGGTCACGCAAGTGCCAAGCATCAACCTGCTCCATAGCCTGTTGAATAACCTCAGCATCTTTGTCCTTGCCTGTTGACCAGGGAATCCGCCCCATCGAAACTACTTCATAGCAGCTAAAAGCAAAACTCAAAGCAGAACTTTGTGGCAAAACCCCTATTTGAGTAGCTCTCAAATTATCTGAAATTTCAGATAAAGGCTGTTGGTTAATTAACACCTGTCCAGTTGCTGGTGGACGCTCTCCAGTTAGTGCTGAAAATAAAGTACTTTTACCTGCTCCATTAGGCCCCAGCACTGCGAGCACTTCACCAGGCATGACTTCAAAGGCAATATTTTCAATAATGGTTTTGCCCTGAATACTAACCGACAGATTTTGTACTTCTAGCATAGGGTTTTTCATTGATTTACTTACTACCCACTGATTGTCTGTCGCTTTTGGAGGAGTAAAAACATAAAAAACGGCGCACCAATCAGAGCAGTCACAATCCCTATGGGTAATTCAGCAGGTGAGATTACCATACGTGCACATAGGTCAGCCAACACCATTAATATAGCTCCCAGCAACGCCGTGGCAGGCAATAAAAAGCGGTGATCCGGTCCAATGACTAAACGAACTAAATGAGGAACAACCAGCCCCACAAAGCCAATCATTCCTGCAAATGCCACTGCAACACCTACCAATACTGCAGTTACAATAATCAGCCATTTTTTAGCTTTATCAACATTAATCCCCAAGTGTCGTGCTTCAGAATCACCTAACAATAAGGCATTAAGTGTATTTGCATAGCGTGGCAGTACTAAAGCAACAGCTACAACAACTAAAGCCATTGTGCCCACATTTAACCAACTAGCAGCCCCTAAGCTTCCCATTTGCCAGAAAATAATACTTCTGAGCTGGTTATCATCTGCCATGTAATTAATCAGTCCTATTCCAGCCATGGCAAACGCATTAATGGCAATGCCTGCTAATAACATTGTGGCGACGGATGTGCCATATGGGCTGGTGCCAATTTTGAAAACCAGCCAGGTTGCAGCCAAACCACCTAAAAATGCAGCGATTGTTGTCGCCCAGTGGGCATAACCTGCCGGCCAAACACTTTCAAATAAAATAGCCAGCGCAGCACCCACCGCTGCTCCACTGGAGACACCAATAATGGCAGGGTCAGCTAATGGGTTCCTAAATAGCCCTTGCATCAAGGCACCACTAATAGCTAATGCAGCACCAATTAATGAGGCAAGTAAAACTCTGGGGGTACGGATGGATTCGATAATCAGTTGGTTTTGGGAAAAGTCATCACTTGTCGAGGTTAAGGAAAAACCTAAATTATTGAAAATAGCAGTGACCACATCAGCCAGGCCAATCGGCACAGCACCATTAGCAATTCCCAACAGCAAACAAATGGGGAGCCACACTGCCAGAACGGCAATCACTGACAGTGCTTTTTGAGATCGTTTCATAAGTAGCAGAAGAAAACCTGGTTACTCCATACCAAACACTAAATTAGATTTACGGAACTTTAACAATCGCAGAATGTAACTCAGGGTACGCTTCAGCTGCTAATTTTTGTGCAGCTTGAACAATTCTAGGGCCAATACCCCCTACTAATAAACTGCTGTCTACAGTAATAACTCGATTATTTTTTGCCGCAGGGGTTTGCTTTAAACCTGGCTGTTGGGTAATTAATTTATCCAAACTACTACTGTTTTTAAACATATGGTCAGGCACTATGATCACTTCAGGTGCCATTGCTATCAAACTTTCGCTAGTCAGTTGTCGATAGCCTTTAACTGACGTCGCAGCTGGATTTAATATGCCTGCTAATGCCATTAGAGTGTTAGCGGAAGTACCCGTTCCTGCAACCATTGGAGAACGACCGCCAGGCTGAACTAAAAAGACTCCCTTCAAAGGCTTTTTGACAGCTTTTAATTGCTTAGCCAGCTGCTGCTGATTCGCTCTAATGGCAGCAAGCAGAGCCTGCCCTTGAGACCCTTGCCCCACCAGTTTGGCAACTTTAGATATTCGCTTCTCTAATGCTGTCATGGTTACAGCAGTAGGCAGTTGTTGCACATTAATCTTTAAAGACTGCAATTGCTGGATAACATTCGGCGGCCCCATTTCAGCAGAGCCGAGTAATAGGGTAGGTTGAAGACTAATTATACCTTCTAATGACAAACTACGGTGGTAGCCTATTTTTGGCAGTTTACTGGCAGACTCAGGATATATACTGCTAGTGTCCACCGCCACCAGTTGCTTCCCCACGCCTAGCGCATAAAGTAGCTCTGTCATTGCTCCACCCGCTGAAATAATGCGCTGCTGAGCTTGAGACAACGTAGAAAGGATAATACCGAGGATTAAAGCAGTTAATTTCACTCTCATTATTCCCTCTGCATAATAATATCAGCCACCGCAATTTCGTTTTCCTGCAAATAAGCTAACAGTTTTAAGAGCTGCTCAGCCTGAGCTTGTTTATCTGCAGCAACAGTAACTTTATCCAGTTTATTTTGCTGTAACTTTTCATCAAGCACTTTGGTTAATGTATCCCACTCAGTAAACGTAGCGGATTCAATTTGCCAGCCTGTGCCGTCTTTAAGTACTGCTATTTCGATAGGATTTGGCTTTTTCTGAGGCTCTAGTGATTCTGAGGCTGCTGTAGGCAAGTCAATGGGTAGCAATAACTGAGCACTGTTTGCAGTGAGCAAAAAAAACACCAGAACAATAAATAGCACATCTAATAGGGAGGTTAAATCCGGTAAAAATGAGCCAGCTGACTGATCATCTTCATTGGAAAACTGAATCATGCTGCAGCCTTTAAGTTCTGGCCTGAATTGCTTTCAAGGCTGCCTTCTTCATGCTCCTTCACCATCATCTGACAATGAAACTCATTGAGCCAATGCTGAAGCCGCTGGCAATAACTATTGCTCCAAATATAAAACAGTTGTGCTCCAACAATCGCAGGCACAGCAATCACCAAGCCAAATGCAGTGGTATACATTGCCTGCCATAAACCATCCGCAAGAATATTAGGAGTAACCGGGCCTTGATGTTGAGCGACACCTTTAAACATCACAATCATGCCTAAAATCGTACCTAACAAACCCAGTAAAGGGCTGATCATTCCTATGAGCTGTAATAGCTTTAAGCGAGCAGTGTTGGTTTGATGCTGCTTTGCCAGCCAGCAAGATAGCTGCTGTTCTCTAACAATATTTTTACCCTGGTATTCGCTCAACAGCTTAATACCCACTGCTATACCACGCTGCTTTTTTTGCAGCCAGGCAGGCTGTTCATCCACATTATTTTTCCAACGGTTAAGCAATACAGATAATTTGCTGTCTGAAATGAGTGGTAGCAGTAAAAAATAACAAAACCGCTCTAAAATCAAAGCGATCATCAACAGTGAACAAAAGGCCAGTGGATATAACATCCAGCCCATGGCATTTAGGGATTGTTGTAAATAATCAATATTCATAAATTAGCCATTATTAATTGAGTTTAAAAACTACTGACTGGATGACTGTAGACTCAACTGGCTTACCTGCTAGCAACATGGGAGAGCATTGTGTTCTCTTTACCATTTTGAGTGCTTCCCTATCTAACACCGGATAACCAGAGCTTTTCTGAATTGAAATACTTTCCTTGCCACCCCTTTCATTTAACTCCACTTTTACTAATACCTCTCCTTGCTGATTGCGACGTTTTGCTCTAGAAGGGTAATTAAGTTCAGTCTGAGAGCAACGAGGCTTTGCTTGAGCATTCTTATGACTAGAACCCAGCGATTTTTTTGATACCACAGGTGTAGTACTTGCCACTTGAGTTTGTTTTTGTGGTTTTTTAATTGGTTTCTCAGTTTTTTTCGCAACCACGGGTTTAGGTTTAGGCTTCGCTTTTACTACCTTTTTAGCCGGTGGCTTTTTGACTGGCTTTGGTTTGACAACTTTAGCTATTTTAGGCTTTGGCTTAACGGGCTTTTTCTTAACTATTTTCTTAGCTGGTGTTTTTTTGGTAACAGGCTTAGGGGAAGGTTTTGGCTCAACTTTAGCAACTTCTTGCTTAGGTTCTGGTTGTTTGGGAGGTTCTAGCTGTTTTTCCTCAACAGGCTTTGCTTGAGCAGGCTCCACTACCCGTTGTTTAAAAGTGACATGCTGAAGTTTAAGAGGTGAACTTAACGCAGCCATTGCCTTTGGCGTCACTTGTGGTTGTTGCTGAAGGAACAACCAAAGCCAACCATGCAATAGAACAGACACACTGATGAAAAGCAGCAACAACCGGTTCATAACCAACTTTATCAAAATCAACTTAATGATAATGATTATTAACTACAAGAAAGCGCAAATCAATAGTGGACCCTCATGTGGGTTCACGTTATTTAAGTAATACATTAATGAGTTGCTGACAGAGTAGTTTCCAAAATACGGGCTAGATAAGCGATACAAAACTCGCAGCAAGTCCATCCCTGGATGCTCTAATCGGCATCCCTGCCTCATAAGGTTTTGTATCGCTCATCCATCCCCTTAAAGCTCAACGTAGAGATACCATTAGAACTTATAACTCACCGCTACTTTGGCATTAATCCCTGATTCATCCAGTTGTGAGAATGCTGTTCGATAATGGCGATCAGTAACATTATCTATACCAAAGTCTACCCTTAGCCCTTCCATTTTTTTCTGACTAGGCTCCCAACTGACATAGACATCTGTCACCGTATAGCCATCATAATTAGACTGAGGGTTACCTACAGGCACTCGGCCTTGATTCTTGGCATGAGTCACCCTTACCCCTGCCGTAACATCACCTTGCATAAAGTAACGATCTAACCCAACCACCGTTTTATCGGCAGGAATATTCTGTAAATATTGACCACTGTCTTTGTCTTTACCGCGAGTACGACCATATGAAAAATTAACCCCAAAATCACCTGTCTTATACTGGGAGTCAAACTCGTAACCTTTTAGTTCCGCATCGCGAACATTGACATAAGTAGTCGTACGTCTTTCAACTTTCTGCTCAATATAGTTATCTACATCATTTTTAAAATAAGTCAGGCGCATACTTAAAATATCGCCCTGGCTGAGCAAATCATTAAATTTAAAGCGGGTACTAAGCTCTTTATTTTCTGCCTTCTCAGGCTTTAAGTTTGGATTAGGAACAAAACGGTTTGTAACAGTTATTGGGGGTGCTGGAGGTGGAAGATCAAAGCTAAAATGGGTGCCAGATACATACAACTCTTGCAGACTAGGTGCCCTAAAGGCTTCACCATACAATGCATGCAAGGTTAACCAGTCAACAGGGTTATAGCTAATTGCCAGCGACTTAGAAAGCTCATTTTCGGTTTGATCTTTACCTACTGAATTATCGTCTGGCCTGTTATCAAACTGATCAAAACGAAAACCTGGCTGTATCGTCCAGTACTCACCTAGTGGAATCGCCAGCTTAGTGAATACACCCCATACCGTGCTCCGTCCATCGGTAAACTCTTGCCGGTCTGCACCATTACGTTTGCCTTCAACCCGATCCTGGTAATAGTCCAAACCATAAGTCCAATCAACCCAGCTGAGCTCCGAGGTATTAACTAATGAAAGACCAGTGGTACTATAACGAATAGAGTCATGCCTTGGCCCATTAGTTTTTCTAAACTCATTAAGCTTGGTGTAGTTGTGATAAACACCGGCATTTACATTTACCCAGTTATTATTTTCTGGCTTTAATTGATAGCCAACCACCCAATTATTTTGCTCAATTTTACGGTTAATTAATGGGTTAGACCGCGCTGAAATATTGGTAGAGGGATTGGACGGCACATTCTCATCAATATGCTTCATATGGTAAGAAAACTTAAGCATTTCATCTTCAGCTAAATGCCAGCGCCATTTAGCTAGCCCACCCTTGTGCCGTGTAGCAGAATTTTCTAAATCTTTACCACTACCCAGCCTTAGCTCATTACTATCTGTATAAAAGGTGCTTAGTAAATAATCGGTATTACCTAAACGGCCTGCTAATGTTGTATTGTTACGATTATCATGATCCGCTGACTGATAAGCTTGCTTTACTTTAACTGCAAAATTTTCATCAGGATCAAGAATGTCATCAGCATCAATGGTTGTCAGGCCAATAGCACCACCTATTGCGCCACTCCCCCACAAAGAACCTGCTGTACCTTTAACCACCTCAACAGACTTGAGTAATTCTGGATTAATATAAAATAACCCACGGTGAGCACCATCACTGAAATTTTGCCGCGCACCATCAATCACTTGAACAATTCTACGCTCATCTAAACCACGAATGTTAACTCGCTGTGATGTTTTCCTTGGCCCAGCTGATACCTGTACATTCGACAAGTGCTTTACTGTATCGGCAATACTATCCGGCTGCTGTAGTGAAATAGACTCGCTATCGACCTGATCTACTGATTTAGGCTCTTTCTGGGCAGTTGTTTCTGTGCGTGTGGCGGTTACCACTACCTCATCAAATGTGACTTTTTGACTGGCCCAACTAGAAACGCTAACAGCTAGTGCACTGGCTAAAGCAGTGAGCTGCCAATATGGCTGCTCTGGCATTGGAATATCCCCCCAGATATTGGAGGCTGTCGCAAAAGCACTTCAAAGCAAGTCCCTTCTCACCTGTGGGGGAGAAGGTTAGGATGAGGGGGCTAGTCTGCCACTGCAAGACTAGCGACAGCAACTTTAATTGAAATAAAGAGTGCTGGTTGTTCCGCGTAGCGGTGGCTTTAAAGCAATTACACCCTCACCCCAGCCCTCTCCCAGAGGGAGAGGGAGCTAAAAATGCTTTTTGTGACAACCTCATTGAAAAGAAAAAACTCACTGAAGCAGATACTCCAGTGAATAAGCTAAGTGAGTAGTAGCACAATGAATACAAACGCAAATGATAATAATTATTATTTACAAGTCAATAGATTAATTGCCTAACTTCCGCCCTTTGAGGTTTAAGCAAGAAGTTTTAAAGTAGGAAGAAGCAGACCGCAGGAACTATTGGAAATTGGTGTGATTAAACTGTGTCATATAGATGAAATAAAAGAAGGGGAAAGCCGAGGCTTTAAAAGTGGCGAGTACAATGTATTTGCAGTTAAAAAGCAGGGGGAGATTTACCTATACCACAACAGCTGCCCTCACCTAGGCATTAGCCTGGAATGGATGCCAGACCAGTTTTTAGATATGGAAGGCAGCTTGATTCAATGTGCTACTCATGGCGCTTTGTTTTTAATCGAATCTGGCGAGTGCATTGCAGGCCCCTGCCAAGGTGATTGCCTGCTACCGTGCCCGTTTTCAGTCCATCAAGATGGACAGATCTACATCCAAGTTACGACGTAAGCAATCATAAACAGGTAATGGCTTAACCAGTTCAATTTGCTCTGCTGATAAGTCAGCCTGATAAGCAATCACTTCAACACCCACTTTGATTGCCTCTCTCAACAGATCACTGTATGTG
Source organism: Spartinivicinus poritis (assembly GCF_028858535.1). Taxonomy (NCBI): domain Bacteria; kingdom Pseudomonadati; phylum Pseudomonadota; class Gammaproteobacteria; order Oceanospirillales; family Zooshikellaceae; genus Spartinivicinus; species Spartinivicinus poritis. The sequence goes on along the minus strand of NZ_JAPMOU010000017.1, from coordinate 97,408 downwards.
GAATCAATAGCATCGGCTGGAGCCACTTTTTCAATGCCATGGTGCTGCACACAAAACAGCAGCACCGCACGATGGCCAGCTTCCACCATTTCCATTAACTCACGAATATGCTTCGCACCACGGGTGGTCACTGCATCAGGAAAGATACCCCAGCCATCACCAATGGCTAACGTGACATTTTTAACCTCTACATAACAGTCCACTAAACCCTCACCTTTTAACAAAAAGTCTATGCGGCTGTTCTCTTTCCCATAGCGAACTTCTTTATTAATTTCGCTATAGCCTTGTAATTCGGTTATCACGCCCTTATCTATAGCTTCCCTGACCAGATGATTCGCTCGGCCAGTGTTAATGCCTGCCAAGTAATGGTCAACTTTGCCATCCTGATGAGTAATTGGGGTCTCTACTATTTCCCAGGTGTGAGGATATTTTCTCTTCGCTTGGTTAGAGGTAGAAAACCAAACTTTGCTACCTGGTTGGCAACAGTTTTTCATTGAGCCCGTATTGGGACAGTGAATGGTAATTTGCGAACCATCCGCTAGCTCAATATCGGCCAAAAAGCGCTTATAGCGTTTTATGAGGACGCCTTGTTGGCAAGCTGGAGTGAACTTCAAGCTGATATCCCTAGATTGAATTCAATCAAATGTGTGCAGTCTAACGATAAATCGACCATACTAGTTAAGTTGGCAGCAGTTCACAACACTTGGTAATAAAGGAGCAGCTTTTTATCACTTTGATAATTTGGGAAGCACAGCTTCCTCAAATAAATCAGTAGCTTCCTTTTAAGCTATCTGGTAGTTTCACCGCTCCTAAAAGGAATTGATCCGGTTAGAGCGGGCAGATGAACCAAAGTGACATAGCCAGCTGCTGATCGATGGGAAAATTTCTTGAATGTGAGGCTGTAAAAATATGTCAGCACAAAATAAGACAGATACCGGCAACCTGTTAAAAAGCTTCACTCCTTACCAGGCGCAAGATGGTGAGGAATATATGAATGAGAAGCAGCTTGCCCACTTTGCAGGCATCTTGCAAACCTGGAAAACAGAACTGATGGAAGAGGTTGACCGCACCGTCTCCCATATGAAAGACGAAGCAGCTAACTTTCCTGATCCTGCCGACCGCGCCAGCCAAGAAGAAGAGTTCAGCCTTGAGCTAAGAACGCGTGACCGTGAACGTAAACTAATCAAAAAAATTGAAAAGACCTTAGAGCGAATCGAAAGCGACGATTACGGCTTTTGTGATGCCTGCGGTGTAGAGATTGGTATTCGCCGACTAGAAGCAAGGCCAACAGCAACGCTATGTATCGACTGCAAAACCCTGGCTGAAATTAAAGAGCGTCAGACAGGTATCTAAGAGTAATACCGCTAATAAATACATCATATGCCATGGCTTCCTTTTACCATGGCATAAATGCTCTGCTACCAAGTGAATGACTGCCCCGCAATATATAGGACGTTTTGCCCCATCCCCCACTGGCCCATTGCACTTTGGCTCGCTAGTTGGCGCCGTTGCCAGCTATCTTGACGCCAAAGCTAACCAAGGCCAATGGCTGGTTCGTATTGAAGATATTGACCCTCCCCGTGAACAACCTGGTGCCGCTGATTTAATTTTAAAAGCCCTTGAGACATATGGCCTTTATTGGGATGGCCCGGTGATTTACCAATCACAGCGGAGCGAGCTATATCGCGCAGCCTTGGCAAACCTACAGGCTGAAGGCTTTAGTTTTTTTTGCACCTGTTCACGCAGGCAGCTAACAGGCCAACCGGTTTACCCTGGTTACTGTCATGATAAAACCTTAGCGCCAGATGATGATCACTCCATCAAAATCAAAACAGCCAACCATAAAGTGATTTTTGACGACCTAATTCAAGGGGTTCAGCAATGTCAGTTTGGTGTTGATGATGGTGACTTTGTGGTGTTTCGTAAGGATGGCTTATTTGCTTATCAACTCGCCGTAACCGTCGATGACCAAGAGCAGGGAATTACTCATATTGTTAGAGGTTCTGACCTACTGACATCCACCCCCAAGCAGTGCCTGCTACAGCAGTATTTAGATTATCAAACCCCTTTCTATGCCCATCATCCAGTGATTAATAAGGAAGACGGTAGCAAGCTCAGTAAACAGACTTTTGCTAACCCACTACCACTAGATACGCCTGCTCCACAACTGCTACGCGCTTTGACTGCTCTAGGGCACAGCCCACCCAAAGCTTTAGCCAGTAGCTCAGTAAATGAAATTATTGAGTGGGGAGTTCAGCACTGGCAACTACCAAAAGTGCCAAAAATGATGGGAATACCTGAAGCGGTATTACAGGAAAAAATCAACCAAGGCTAAAACTCTAATAGCTTTAATGCCTGCTGAGACCTTAGGTTTGCCTGGGCTAATACTGAAATAGAGGCTTGTTGTAACAATTGGGTTTTAGCCAGATTGGCCGTTTCCAATGCAAAGTCTGCATCTCTGATTCGTGACACTGCTGAAGTCAGGCTATCTCGCTGATTTAGTAAGTTGTCCACATTTGCAACAAAGCGGTTCTGTAAAGCACCCACTTGAGCCTGCTGAAAAGCCACCCGCTGCAAGCTGTTATCCACTGCGGTAAGTACTAGGTTGGCGCCAGCTACAGTACTAATGCTGGCAAACTTGAGAGGGATACTATCAGCCAAGTCACCAAACTCGCCTACGCTAAAGCCAGCATTGGCTATCCCCCCAGATGCGGTAGTTGAGCTTAAGGTGATTCTACCTGCAGACACTAGCTCAATAGCGCTTAGGTGGGGGTTATTATTGTTAATCACGCTAGGGATGGGAGGCTCTACTGTGGAAAAGCCAGCCTCTGCAATGTTGGCGGTTTGGTTTTCAAACACAATATTGCGACCATCAGCCGCTTCAAGCCGAAATGAAGGGCCAATACTACCAGCTGTAAAATGGGGGTCTACCACAAACTCAGCCACTACCCCAGTAGAGCCTGTATGCTGATTAACTGAGCTAACCACTTTTCTGGCTATTTCTTCTGTGGTATCAGCCGCACTAAAATTCACCTCAACCGTTACCCCGTTAATATCCACTGACTCTTGCCGGGTATTGCCTGGGGTAATGGTATAGCCTATAACCACATTTGGCAGTGCCCTAGCAACCACTCCCGTTTGGTCACTCACGGCATTAATGGCTGCCGCTTTGGCAATAGCACTGGCGCTTTTTGCTGTTGAGGAGGCATTGTCATCTAAGCTTGAAGAAGCCCCAACGGATACGCCATTAATCACTAAATCACCTGCAGCCAAAGCCACACTAGCCACACGTCGACCAAGTGCCACACTATTGCTGCCACTGAAAGTGTCAGACCTTAGCCCAGTAATTAAGTGGCTATCACGAAACTGTTGGTCCAACTCAATCAGCCCACCGGTTTGAGAGACCAAAGTAAAAGTACCTGAGTAAACTTGCGCCGCACCACTATTACCTATCCCCACAGCGGCAGAAATCCCTGAAAGATTGTCATCGTACTGAATGTTTCGGCCATCCGCAGCTACTAAAGAAATTCCCGTATTGGTATTGCCCGTATCAACCGCCGTAACTTGAGTTAACCCAGAAGCCCCATTAATAGCATTCACTACCCCTTGTCGGTTCACATCAGCAGACTGGGCTGAATTAGTAGAGACATTAATGGCTACACCGTTGATATTGATAGTGGTTGCCGCAACAGCCGCATTAGTAGCTACCGGGCCAGAATAACCAACAGTATTAGCATTCACTCTGGCAGTTACACCGGTTAAGGTGGTTGCTCGGTTAATCGCAGCGGCTTTAGCAATAGAGCTGAACTCTGGGTTAACCGTTGATAGCTTGTCGTCTACGCCAAGAGAGTCGCCAATTTCAATTCCATTAATAATCACATCACCAAGGGTAAAGGGAAAAATACTTCGAGAACCTCTGGTTGAAGAAACCCCAGCAGTGAGTGAAGTGCCAAGAGAAGCAGTAGTGGTATTAGGAATACTTAGCTGAATAACTTCACCTAAATCCACCCCGGTCTGAAATATATGACGATTAAAACTACCATCAAGCAACTTCTGACCATTAAAGTCAGCATTTGTCGCTGTACTGTTAATTTCTTTAATTAACTGCTGAGCCTCTTCATCCAATGCTGCCCGGTCAACCTCATCGTTATTGCCATTAGCCGCTTGCAAAGCCAGCTCCCTGATACGCTGCAAGCTTTCAGTAATAATACCCAAGGTACCTTCGACTGTTTGCAGCAAAGAAACACCATCATTGGCATTACGGACACTGGCAAACGTACTGGAAATAGTTGTATCAAGCTGAATGGTATTCGCAAACCCAGCGGCATTATCTCTTGCCCCATTAATCCGTAAACCTGAGCCTAATCGCTCAAGAGCCGTATCCTGCGCCCGCTGGTTTTGATTGAGATGCCGTTGCACCAGCAACGAAGTGAGGTTGGTATTTATAGACTGCACCATAATCCACCCACACTATCCGCCACCCTGGCGTCTGTCGCAAAACTACTGAGACATCCGCTCGGCAGATATGACAAAAACTTTAGGATTTTTTTAAGGATAGATGGTTTGGGGAGTGCCAGCACTTTTTGATTGGCTTTTGTTTATTTTGATTATTTCAGATATTTCAGTTAAGCTAAACTTGTTATAGGAGGCCCTAATAATGAGTATGAAACCAATTCCAACCGCTAGTGGTACAAAGAAAAAGCAAAAGCAGTTATTGAACTCTCTAGTTAAAGTCCGATACCAGTTTGGCAACCCTCAGCCTATTAAGTTTGAACTGGGAGGAGAACAATTTGAGTTTGTTGACTCTGAGATTAGTCAATCGTTAATCACAGTTATACAAGAGGCCGCACAGGTACTAGCTAAAAACCCCAAAGCAAAACTTCATGTTAAAGCCAGTCAGTCGGACAACCCTCTAACCGCTCAAGAGACTGCCAATATAATCGGAATGTCTAGACCAATGGTGGTTAAAGCTATAAAAGCCGGCGATTTACCTTACTTTATGGTAGGTAAGCACTATCGTATTCAAGAAAGTGATGCTCTAGCATTTAAAGCACGTCTACGTCAGCAGACAAAGCACGCATTAGAAGAAATGGCTGATTTGGACAACGAGCTAGGCATAGAATGACGATTACTGCAAATGTGCTGTATCCATTAAAGTTACGTGGAATGCTATTATGGGTTGCGTACCAAGAAGGATTTACACCTGTTTGGAGCACAGAAATCCTTGATGAATGGATACGCAACCTAAAAAGAAATAACCCTGAACTTTGTAGCAAGAAATTAGAAAAGTCATGTGCTCAAGTAAATCAAGGTTTCCCTTATGCTTGTGTAACCCATGAGAAGTTAAGCAGTTCTTATCACAAGTACCTAAATTACCAGATGAAAATGACAGGCATGTCGTGGCTGCTGCATTGGCCAGTGAAGCTAATTATATAGTGACACACAATTTAAAAGACTTCCCCAACACAGCTCTAGAACCACTGGGAATCAGAGCATTATCACCAGATAACTTTTTCAAGCTATTAATCAAAAGCCACCCCAACAAAGTTTATCAAGGTATAGAAGAAGCTCGAAAGCGCTGGAAAAACCCACCCTTTAGCCAAGAGGATCTTATTACTTGTATGCAAAAAAATAAGCTACAACAGTTAGCACGTTTTATTGCTCAGCACAAAGAAGGGTAGGCTTGGCCCTACCAACTTTCATTCTTAATTAGAAGCTCTGACTTTTTGCCCCCTACCTGATACTCAAAATGATCGAGTTAATCATTAAGGATACAAATTTTTACTTAACTCTCACTGCAATAAAAACAAGCTCATCAAATTAAGCAAGCACATACACACAAACAAATAAAGCTCAACACTTGTTGTATAACAATATCGCCAGATTATAATCGAGGGCATTTTATTGGTATGAAGTAAGGCCAAGTATTTAATGAAGCTATATAAGTATTTTCAAATTTTTGTTTTAGGTGGTAGTTCTCTTCTTTCGTCTTTTACATGGAGTAGTGCTCCTGGAGTGTGCTGGTATTACTCCTGTTATATTACAGAAGACATTCCTGAGTGTGGCACTTGTTACTCTACGCCTAAAGCTGGGTGTGATGCTGAAGTGACTGAAGATAGGTACCCAAGTAATGACAGAGTTTATCATAATTACTGGACACGTGGTTTTTACGGTACAAAATATTCATGTGGTGTAAAGGTTGACTGGGGGGGAGTAGCCTGGGTTGGTGATATGTGGCAACAGTCAACACCTTGCCAGGGAGACAAACCTTACCTTGATCCAGAAACAATGAGCTGTATTGGAAAAAACTCACCTCAGCTAAGTCAGAATGGAAGTGGAGACTGCACCGCTCCAAGTACAACACCTGCTGCAGGAAACCCAGTACGTATTTCCACAGGCAATAAATATCAAGTAGAAAAGATTTTTAACTATCCCTTACCCGTAAATATTTCTTATAACAGCAGTAACGGGCAGTGGACGCATAGTTTTTATTATCAGTTAAGTACTCTTGAAACGTTGCCTGAATACAAGCGTTATTCGCGTCCTGATGGTAAAATTATAGCATTTTATAATAATGATCCATTGGAAGCAGGCTCCATAACACTTGCTGCAACAGAACAACATAATGCTAATTGGCAGGTAAATTATCATGGCCAAAAAGAATATTATGATAATGCAGGCCATATTTTACGCATAGAATCTAAATCTGGCAATGTCCTTACCTTTACTAGGGCAGGTGAAGTATTAACAGTTGCAGACTCTACTAATAAACAGCTCAAACTAACCTTCAATGAAAAACAGCAGCTGATTAAAGCGGAGTCCATTGATCAGCAAAAAGCAGAGTTTATTTGGGATGATAAAGACCGCTTAACTCAAGTAAAACGTCCTGGAAATAAAACCCGCCAATACCATTACGAAAACGAAGCCTTCCCCTACCACCTCACGGGCATCACCGACGAAAACGGTGTTCGCTTTGCCACTTGGACCTATGACAATCAAGGCCGTGCTATCAGCTCTGAACATGCTGGCGGCAAGGAAAAAGTCACCCTGGAATTTCATGATAATAACTCCACCACTGTTACTAACCCTTTAGGCAAGAAAACTACCTACCACTTTCAGCAGTTTAATGGTGTAAATAAAGTGGTGCGTGTGGCAGGCCATCAGTCTGCTAACTGTGCTGCAGCTAATAAAGAATACAGCTATTACCCCAATGGTTTGCTCAAGACCAAAACCGATTGGAAAGGTAATACCACTGAGTATAAATACAACGATCAGGGCTTGCAGATTGAGAAGACAGAAGCTGTAGGTACGCCGCAAGCGCGCACTATTACTACAGAGTGGGATGTTGAGAAACGCTTACCTTTAAAAGCCTCAGATGGCCAGCTGGAAACTCAGTATCAGTACGATGAGAAAGGGCTGTTGATTAATAAAAAGCAGGTGAGTAAGTAGCGCTCTTTTAAAACAGGGAGCCTAAAAGCACACCGAGCCAAGTTCCTTCTCCCCCACGGGGGAGAAGGTTAGGATGAGGGGGACGAGTCTGCTTTGCAAGACTCGTGATGACTGTATTTTTCCTAAGAAAGCAATGACTTTTTTTCTACATAACGGTCACTCGAAAGAAAAGATACCCTCACCCCAGCCCTCCCCCTGAGGGAGAGGGAGCTATTAGCAGCTTCTACAACAACATCAAAACAACTTAAACAAAATCCAACCTAAAACACGGCATTAGATGTATGAAATTTAATCGGATATTTTCTGGATTATTGGCAGCAGGGTTAGCGTTTTCTGCTCAGGCCAATACTTCACTTGAACGAGAATGGCTGTATCAATATGACAGCCAAGGCAACATCACTCAGGTAGATGGCCCTCGTACGGATGTGCAAGATATTTCTCACTATGAATACGATGAGAAAGGTAATTTAGTTAAAACCATTAATGCTCTTGGCCATACCACTGAATTAAAAGACCACAATTATCGTGGAAGCCCCCAAACTCTGATTGATGCTAATGGTGTTGTTACCAAAATCACCTATAACCATGATGGCGCCGCAGAAACCATTACGGTTAAAAGCAAATCAGGCGATATCACTACTCGCTTTACTTACGACAATGTTGGGCAGGTGACTCAAATCACCTTGCCAAATATCAGCGTCATTAAATATGAGTACAGCCCTGCTCGTTATTTAATGGCCATAGAAAATAGCTTAGGTGAGCGCATTGAGTATGAGTACGACAATGCAGGCAATAAAACCAAGCAAACCGTTAAATCGGCTTCTGGCGAAATTATTAGCCAGCAAAGCTGGGTATATGATGAGTTAAGTCGATTATTGCGCCGTGTAGGCGCCAATGAGCAAACCACCCAGCATGAATATGATGTTAATGACAACCTGGTAAGCTTTACCAACCCTAATAACAACAAAACCACCCATGGTTTTGATGCCTTAAACCGTTTAACCCAAACGACTGATGCTTTAGAAGGTGTTACCCGCCTGGAGTACAACCAACAAGATCAAATTACTAAAGTAGTTGATCCTAAAGGCACTACAACTCAGTATGAGTATGATGTGTTTGGCCGCCTAATTAAACGAATCAGCCCCGATACAGGCACTACTATTTACGAATATGACTTGGCTGATAATATCACCAAGCGTACCGATGCCCGTGGTGAAGTTACAGAATACACCTATGATGCACTGAACCGCCTAACAAAAAAAACTTATCCCAGTGCTTCTGAACTAACTATCGAGTATTTATACGATGATACCAGCGATAACCATCCAGGTATTAGCAAACTCACAGGGGTTAAAGATGCAAAAGGCGTGATTGCCTATCAATATGATGATCGCGGCAATATTGTTAATTTAAGCCGTACTATCGAAACGGGTAGCCAAAGTATTCAGCAAAGTATTGGTTATCAATACAATATCAGTAACCAACTCATCCAAGTCACTTATCCCAGTCATTTAAAAATTAATTACCAACGTAATAACGAAGGGCAAATTACTAGCGTTAGTGCTGAATGGGGAGTGGGTGATGCTGCGCAAACCACTGAGCTAGCCAAAGACATCAGCTATCAAGCGTTTGGCCCTATGACTTCACTGACTTGGGGTAATGGCCTGACGTTAAACCGTCAATTTAATCTAGATGGTCAGCTCACTCAGCAAGCTATCGCAGGCTTACAGCAGCTGAATTACAAGTATGACCCTAGTGGCAATATTACCGAGATAGCCAAAAGTGAAACGGATAAAAGGCAGTTTAAGTACGACGTATTAAACCGACTTTTTCAGGAAATTGATGGCTTAAAAACCACTGAATATACCTATGATGCGGTAGGCAATCGGTTAACTAAAAAAGAAAGATTAAGGGATATGCTAGGTTTGCAAGAGCAAACTTATGCAGAAAATAGCAACCGCATTGCTACAACATTTATGGGCCCTGTTCGCACAGATGCCGCAGGAAATACCATTGGTAATGGCCCTTTAAACTTTGAGTACGCAGCTAATAATCGCTTAAGCAAAGTTAAAGAAATGGACTTTCTATTAGCCAGCTACCACTACAATGCAATAGGCGAACGAATCCATAAAACCATTCATTATGGACCTGAGCAACCCACCCACTGGATTTACACCTACAACGAAACTGGCCAAATTTTAGCAGAAACAAAATACAACAAACATTGGCAGCAACAATTAACCCGCCAATATATTTGGTTAGGCAGCCTACCACTAGCTATGGTTGAGCAAACCACTAACGGTAAAAGCTTAACTGCACCACAAGTCACGTATTTACACAGCGATCACCTCAATACCCCAAGACTGGCCACAAACCAGCAGCAACAAACTGTATGGTCTTGGGACTCCGATACCTTTGGAGTGGGAGAAGCCAGTGAAGACGTAGATGGCAATGGTCAGAAGACAGTTGTCTCCTTACGTTTTCCAGGGCAGCTAGCTGATGAAGAAAGTGGGCTGTTTTACAACTACTTCCGGGATTATGACCCAACACTAGGGCGGTATATTGAGAGTGATCCGATTGGGTTAGAAGGTGGTTTGAATACTTATGGGTATGTTGGAGCAAACCCATTAAACATCGTTGACTTATTAGGCTTAAACGGGGCAAGGCCAACAAATAGAGGAGGACGCTATGGCGCTTGGTATTCATCACCTGCTCAAGCATTACTAAATGCTCAAGCTAGAAACTTGGTTCAGCGTATTCAAAGGTATGACCCAACATTTAGCTATCAAATTGCTAGACCAAATGGACCGCAAGGAAGTTTAAACAGAACAAATATTCAGACCTTACAACAGACTTTATTGAATGTGCAGACATCAGGTATGTGTGGGCCAGGTGTCTCGCTTTTAAATAATGGCAGGGTTTCACAACAAATTCTTAATCAAATAATACCTCCAAACACACCGAACAACTGGACTACAAGGGACGGTCGTTTTTCAAGTGGTTTTAATTATAGTTGGACAAACCCTAATGGTGTGCGCTTTAGAGTTCATGGCCATGGTGCTGACCCCAATGCTCCTGCAGGAAGTAACGCTGCAAACGGACCCGTAGTTAGAGTTAGAATTGGTAATCGATTCTTAACAACAAATGGTACAACTGTGAGGAACGTAAATACTCCCGGGAATGCCAATAACACGCATATTCCACTTACCCCATAGAGAGTAATTGCGCATATGAAGTTAGACGAAATCAAAAGTTGCTTTGAAAACTCACCAACAATACTTAATGGAGATGAAATTAATATATTTATAGATAACCTTTTGTCTATTACAGATAAAGAAGAGCTATCAAGTACTAAATATGCAGAACTTCTATTAGATCTGATTTTTTGCTTATCTGATAACTACCAACAGCTAGACTCAAAAAAATCGGAAAAGGTCTTTAACTGGGTTGTTGAAAGCTGGAGTGATGTAGAAATAGCTTACTTTGATATATTACTTAGTATATTGGCTAACCTTTCTTATCCTAATACAAAAGACTTTATCAAAGAAAAAATTGAAAAAACTAATAACTCAATAGCTAAGGATATGCTAGTTGATTTGCTAAATGAGCTTCAATAAATTTAAGCTTTTAATAGCTTATAGGGTTTATTCCTTATATTAGCAAGCTATCCAAAAATATAGAGTAACAGGGTTTTCTGTAGCTATGACAGGATATCATTTTAGCTCTTGAGGGCCATGTAAGGCTCTTCAAGAGCGGTGGAAGAATATCCTGTTGCTCAATATCAAGCACCAAAGCACACCAGCCCCCTACAACCCACAATAGCCAAAAAGTTAAGACCTTCCCCCACCCCAGCTTCTGCTTTACTATGAACCAAATATCTACAGCAGGTTACGGGTATGTATATTTACCGACTGGTTTTGCTTTTGGTGGTAGGCATTTACCTGTTTTCACCCGCCATTATGGATTGGTGGATTGAATCAACTACTCAATGGTATCGGCCCTATTTGTTATGGCTGATTTTGATTGTGGTTGGTTTTTTACTGCAAACACAGCGGGGGTCTGATGAACTTTGAGCTTGGCCACCTGTTTATTATTAGTGCCGGTTATCTTGCCCTGCTATTTATCATTGCCTACTGTGCGGAAAAAGGTGTTATTAAACGCACACTGGTAAGTCATCCAGTTACTTATGTATTATCGCTTGGGGTTTATGCCAGCGCTTGGGCATTTTATGGTACGACAGGTTTGGTCCACCAATATGGCTTTTTATTTTTAGCCTATTTTCTGGGGATTTGTGGCGCTTACTTGCTGGCTCCAGTTTTATTAGCCCCCATTCTTAAGCTCACCCGCACTTATCAACTAGGCTCTTTGGCCGATTTATTTGCGTTTCGTTTTCGTAGCAGCTGGGCAGGCACCTTAACTACAGGTTTTATGCTGCTGGCAATGCTGCCACTGATTGCATTACAAATACAGGCAGTAGCCGATTCAGCGGATATTCTCAGCCAACACGGTCAGCCAGAGGAATTAGCCCTAGGCTTTTGCGGCTTAATCACATTGTTTACCGTGTTGTTCGGTACTCGCCATATTTCCAGCCGTGACAGACATACCGGGCTGGTAATGGCCATCGCCTTTGACTCGGTAATTAAACTAATAGCCATGGGGGTGGCAGGTATTTTTGCCCTGTGGTTTGTTTTCAATGGACCTGGTGACTTAGATCAGTGGCTAGCCAGCAATGCCGAAGCATTAACAGCTTTGCATACCCCGCTGCAAGAAGGCCCATGGCGCACGTTATTGCTGATTTTCTTTGCTGCGGCAATGGTCATGCCCCACATGTTTCACATGGGGTTTATTGAAAACCCTAGTCCAAAAGCGCTTTATACTGCCAGCTGGGGATTACCACTTTACTTACTGTTATTTAGTCTGGCCATTCCTCCCATCCTCTGGGCAGGGCTTAAGCTTAATAACCCCACCACCCCTGAATACTTTATTCTTGGAGCCAGCTTAACCAGTGAAAGCCCCTTGCTAGTTGGCTTAATTTTTATTGGTGGCCTGTCTGCTGCCAGCGGCGTCACCATCGTAGCCACATTGGCACTGTCAGGTATGCTGCTCAACCACGTGGTGTTACTCAGCTATCAGCCGTCCAGTAAAGTAGACATATATAAGTGGCTACTGTGGACTCGCCGTTTACTAACCTTGCTGATCATTACAGCCAGCTACGGCTTTTACTGGCTGCTGGGGGCCAAGCAAGATTTGTCTAATTTGGGGATAGCTGCATTTGTAGGCACTTTGCAGTTTTTGCCTGGCATTTTAAGTGTGCTTTATTGGCCAGCGGCCAATCGACAAGGATTTATCACTGGTTTGATCGTAGGGGCGATTGTTTGGTTTCTCACATTAATGCTGCCGCTGTTTTTTGATATTGAATTCATTACCTTCCCTATTATTAACCTGACCCTACCACTGGATGAGAACAGCTGGCATATTGCTACTATTGCATCACTATCGGCCAACACACTTACCTTTGTCTTAGTTTCCCTGCTCACCCCCATTTCAGAAGAGGAAGTCGGTGCTGCTAATGCGTGTAGTGTGGATAATGTCAGTCGCCCCCATCGCTGGATGCTCGCTGCTCAAAGCCCTGCCGAGTTCCAAGAACAACTAGGTAAAATCCTCGGTAGTAGAGCAGCCCAACGAGAAGTCAGCCAAGCACTGCAAGACCTTAATCTAGCAATGGATGAAAGCCGCCCCTATGCTTTACGCCGTTTAAGAGATCGTATTGAGGCTAACTTATCTGGGCTGATGGGGCCTGCTGTCGCAAAAGACATTGTGGATAGCTTTCTCCCCTATAAACTGCAGGCTGATGTGTATGTAACGGAAGACATCAACTTTATCGAAGGCCGGTTTGAAGCTTATCAGTCGCAGCTTACTGGCTTGGCTGCCGAGCTGAACAACTTGCGCCGATTCCATCGCCACACCCTGGAAAACTTGCCGCTGGGCGTTTGCTCAATTGGCAAAGACTCTGAAGTATTGATGTGGAATCGGGCAATGGCAGCTATTACTGGAATTGGCTCCAGCAAAGTGGTGGGCTCACGGTTTGAAGACATACCCGAACCTTGGAAATCCCTATTCAATCGCTTTGCTACCAACCCGGCCCGCAATCACCTCAGCAAAGAAAAAATAATCGTTGATGGTGAACCCCGCTGGCTCAGCTTACATAAAGCTGCCATCGGTGCCCCTTTCACTGATGACGAGGGGCTGGTCATTCTGCTGGATGATGCGACAGACACCCAGCTACTGGAAAACAAGCTGGTCCATACCGAGCGACTTGCTTCTATTGGTCAGCTGGCAGCTGGGGTAGCCCATGAGATTGGTAACCCAGTAACTGGTATTGCCTGCCTGGCTCAAGAGTTAAAATCTGAATCTCAGGAAGACAGCACCAAACAGTTTGCCGAACAAATTCTTGAACAAACCCAGCGCATTACCCGAATTGTGCAAACCCTGGTTAGCTTTGCTCATCAAGGCAGCCAGCATCAACCCACTAATCAATATACCCGAGTAGTTATTAAACCGCTGATAGAAAAAGCCATTCAGCTGCTCCAACTGGCTGATAAGCAAAAGCAGCTCGTTTTTCTTAATGAGTGCAGCGATTCAGCAGCCGTAATGGGAGACGAACAACGCTTGATGCAGGTATTCATCAATCTGCTACGCAATGCCAGTGATGCTTCCCCTGCAAAAAGCCAAATTAAAGTAACAACCGTAGCTTGCGGCTCACTATTAAAAGTTGCAGTAGCCGATCAAGGTTGCGGCATTCCCAAGCCAATTCAAAACAAATTATTTGAACCTTTCTTTACTACCAAAGACCCTGGAAAAGGCACGGGGCTTGGCCTAGCCCTGGTTTATAACATTATTGAAGACCACTCAGGCCAGATAAGTATTGAAAGCCCACTTGACCTGAAGCAAAATTCGGGTACAAAAGTAACTGTGTCGTTACCACTAGTAACAGCGTAACAACAAAAAAAATCAAACAAGTTTATAGTTAGTGGGAGAGACAGCAGAGAATTACCAATTAGTCCAGGTTCAGGTCGTAACTATGAAGCATATCTTAGTTGTTGAAGATGAGTCAGTGATTCGGGCAGCCCTCGGTCGACTGCTTGAGCGGAATAAATACACTGTTAGCGAGGCGTCATCTGTAGACGATGCCAGCAGCCAGTACGACTTATCCAGCGACTTTGATTTAATTATTTCTGACCTGAGACTGCCAGGCGCTCCTGGTACCGACATCATTAATATATCAGGCAACACCCCCGTGCTGATTATGACCAGCTATGCCAGCTTGCGATCAGCAGTTGATACCATGAAGCTTGGCGCGGTGGATTATATTGCCAAACCTTTTGATAACGATGAGTTGCTCAACACTATCAAGAATATCCTTGCCAAACACCCCAAAACTTCAAGCAACCAACAGCCCCCAGCCTCCTCTACCACAACTGACCATTCTGAAGAAAACGAACCTCATAACAGCGGCATTGTTGGCAAGTGCGAAACAATGCAAACCCTGTTTAAGCGAGTCAGCAAAGTTGCTCCTACCGACTCTACTGTGCTGATTCTGGGTGAGTCAGGTACAGGCAAAGAATTAGTGGCCAGGGCTATTCATGAAAACAGCCAACGGGCAGATAAACCCATGGTTTCAGTTAACTGTGCTGCTATCCCTGAAACATTGATTGAGTCTGAGCTGTTTGGCCATGAGAAAGGCGCCTTTACTGGTGCTACTGCTGCGCGTCATGGGCTGGTTGAGGCAGCTGACGGAGGCACACTGTTTCTGGATGAAATTGGCGAGCTACCGTTAGAGGCGCAAGCCAGGCTATTAAGGGTGCTACAAGAAGGGGAAATTCGCCGGGTTGGCTCTGTGCAATCGCAAAAAGTCAATGTCAGGTTGGTGGCAGCTACCCACCGCCAACTCAAGCAACTAGCCCAATCTGGCGAGTTTCGTGAAGACCTCTACTACCGATTAAATGTTATTCAGCTTAATTTACCCCCTTTAAGAGAGCGGGGATCTGATGTCATTGATTTGGCAAAGTATTTTCTGAATAGAATCTGCGAGAAAATGGGCAAAGAGCCTCATCAATTCTCACCTGATAGCCTTTATGCCATTCAGCAGTACAGCTGGCCAGGTAATGTGCGCGAACTGGAAAATGCTATTGAAAGATCAGTAATCTTGGCCGACCACTGCTTGATTACTACCGACCTGTTAGGCATCGATCTAAATACTTCTCCCTCCCCCCAAAGCACTGAGCCACAAAAAGCAGAAGATAGTAAAGAGCTTACTTTAGAAGATTACTTCCAAAGCTTCGTGCTAGAGAACCAAGAGCGAATGACAGAAACAGAGTTGGCTCAAAAACTGGGTATCAGTCGTAAGTGCCTGTGGGAACGCCGCCAGCGCCTAGGCATTCCTCGTCAAAAAGCAACTAACAGCTAATAAGCACGAACCTACCGTTAGTAGCAATATTTGCCACCGTTTTCCCCACAATTTTTGCCACCCTGTGGCAAATTTTTTCCACACCACTCTGGAAAGTCGTCTATATTTTAACCTATAAAAGTAATAATAAGTTTATCTATTAGGCCAAAGTGTTACCGTAACGGTAAGACAGTAACACTATGCAGTGAAATCACCTCAGATCAGGTAACACTTTTTACGTATTTATACGTATAAAAGTGCGGCTTTTATCACCCCTGTTTATAAGCATTTGATTTTAAAGATAATTTTTTTTTTGGCACAGCAAATGCTATTTATTGCTTACAACAATAATAAGAATGCTTACTAATAATAAGAATAACGATTACTCCGCCAATAAAAATAATAACTGGAGTCGACAAATTGATTTTTTTGGAGAGGGGCCTTTTTAGTGGCCAACATGAGTGGCTTTCGTTAGAAAGCAGGTAAGTAAGTCAAGAACCTAAAACGGGCGAGCTTATTTACTGAGCACACACTGTGTACACTCAGCACTGTCACACCCAGCTTCCAAAGGAATCCGTTTGTTGGTTACGGACCCGAATTTGGTTCCTGAGTAGGTTATATAACCGACTCTCCATCCAAGCATATAATAAAAATAATATTACCAAAGCAACATTTCGTTAGGAGGGTTAGCCCTCCTTTTTGCTTTCTAACTTTTCTAAAACAACACTATAAAACCAAGTCGCTTGCCTTTTGCCCCCTTATTTAAACCACCCCTTATATCAATTGCTCTTTACTTCAATCATATATTTCTGCGAGCTGATGAAATATCCAGACTGGCATCTATGCTTAGCAGTGATTATTATAGCCAGCTCTTTCAGGGCCCCATCATTGATACTAAGGCCCTGTAACTGGTTTAGGGCCTATGGGCTCTAGTAGAACTATGATTGATATAGCTAAGTTTCGATTATTACTATGCTAAAGAAGCGGTTAGGCTGGCTACAGAGTTTTCTCGGTCGGCTATCCGGCAAACCAAAACAAGCATCCGTTGGTGATGTAACAATTATTCCTCGCGATCAGCACCAGGTATCTCGTAAGCTGTTAAGCCAAAATGCGCTTAAAGTGTTACGTCGGCTTGAAAGCAATGGTTATCAAGCCTACCTAGTTGGCGGCTGTATTCGCGATATTTTAGTGGGTGGCCACCCTAAAGATTTTGATGTAGCCACCAATGCGACTCCAGAAGAAGCTCGCTCTCTGTTTCGAAACTCTCGACTCATTGGCCGCCGATTTAAACTGGTACATGTTCAGTTTGGTCGTGAGGTGATAGAAGTTGCTACTTTTAGAGCTCATCATTCTCAAGATAGCCATGGTGACGGAAACCATTCACACCATTCTGATGATGGGCAAATTCTTCGCGATAACGTATATGGCACGATTAAAGATGACGCCTCCCGTCGTGATTTTACGATTAATGCCCTTTACTACCGGTTAAGTGATTTTGCAGTCAAAGACTATGCAGGCGGTTTAGATGATATTGATAACCGACTGGTAAGGCTGATTGGTGATCCTGAACAACGCTACCGGGAAGACCCTGTGCGCATGCTTCGGGCCATACGCTTTGCGGCCAAGCTTGATTTTACAATTGAGAAATACACGGCCGAGCCAATTTATAACCTTGGCTATCTGCTGGAAAATATTCCACCAGCCCGGTTATTTGATGAAGTCTTAAAACTGTTTTTAAATGGCCATGCCGCATCGTCTTTTCAATTGCTACAAGACTACGGTTTGTTAGAGCAATTGCTGCCTGCCACTGCTGCCGCAATTGTCGAACCGGATGGTTTTCATACGCGCTTTATTCACGCTGCCCTGGTTAATAGCGATAAGCGGGTCAGACAAGGTAAAAGCCTAACCCCAGCATTTTTGTATGCTGTGTTTCTCTGGTATTCCACACTTGCTTACACTCAACAAATTGAAGAGCAAGATGTACCAAAGCTACCGGCATTAAACCAAGGTGCAATGACTGCTATTGAGAACCAAAACCAGCGGACCACAATCCCCAAGCGGTTTGCTATTCCTATGCGGGAAATTTGGGAGCTACAATATCGACTCACCCGACGGTTTGGTAAGAAAGCAGATCAAACCCTTAATCACCCAAGGTTTAGAGCAGCTTACGACTTTTTATTATTAAGAGAGCAAGCGGGTGAAGATTTAGGTGGATTAGGCCAGTGGTGGACTGATTACCAAGTCGCTGATGAGTTTGTTCGTCGCCAGATGGTTAAGGCGCTACAAAGCGGCAAATACAAAAAATCCAGAAAACCACGTCGCCACAATCGCAAACACCATCATCGTCGTAAGCCAAGTGAGAATGAGCAGTGAATAAGAACAGCGATTACTCTCGCTGTTATCTTGGGCTTGGCAGCAACCTGTCCAGCCCGATTCAGCAATTAATTGAAGCAGTAAGTGCCACTGGGAAATTGCCCAATACGACCCTGGTAGCAGTTTCGCCAGTATACCAAAGTGATCCTGTAGGGCCTGAAGGCCAACCAGATTATATAAATGCAGTTGTTGCTATCGATACTCAACTTGCACCATTGGAGTTACTGGATCACACCCAAACCATTGAGTTCGAGCAAGGGCGTGTTCGTGATATTCGTTGGGGGCCTCGTACACTGGATATCGACTTACTGCTTTATGGTGAAGAGGTTATCAGCTCAGACCGATTAACCGTTCCCCACTATCAACTGACTGTTCGCAACTTTGTACTACTCCCTTTGCAAGACATCGCTCCAAACTTGCAACTACCGACTGGTGAGTCTGTTAAAGAATTAGCTGCAAACTGTTCAAAGACTGGCATTAGCCTATTAGAAGGGGTAACGTTGACCCGTTAGGGCTACTTAGCTAGTCCAATGCGACATCCTAATAACATTTCGTATAATCCAGCCAAAATTCTGCAAAAGTCTGTGAGTTTGTTATGGCCAATATCACCCTAACTACACTAAACAAAATTAAGCAAAACAGAGAAAAGTTTGCGACGTTAACTGCCTATGACGCAACCTTTGCTCAGGTTGTTAGCACTGCTGGTGTGGAAGTAATCTTGGTGGGTGATTCGCTGGGTATGGTGTTGCAAGGCAACGACTCAACTCTGCCTGCCACCATAGAAGACATGTGCTACCACACAACATGTGTGGCAAAAGGTAACCAAGGCTCTCTCATTATTGCAGACCTGCCTTTTATGACCTTTGATACACCAGCCAATGCCCTGGAAAATGCCGCCAAGTTAATGCGCGCAGGAGCTCAAGTCGTGAAATTCGAAGGGGGAAAATGGCTGTGTGAAACAGTACAACAGTTAACCCGTAATGGTATTCCCAGTTGCCTACACCTAGGTTTAACCCCCCAGTCGGTGAATGTTTTTGGCGGTTATAAAGTGCAAGGCCGAGAAGAACAAGCAGCCAAAGCCATGCTTGAAGATGTCAAAGCCCTAGAACAAGCGGGAGCATCATTATTTGTTCTTGAGTGCGTCCCCAGTCCACTCGCTCAAGCCATTACCGAATCAGTCTCAGTTCCAGTAATTGGTATTGGTGCAGGTGCAGCTACCGATAGCCAGGTACTGGTACTGCACGATATGTTAGGTATCTCTCCAGGGAAATCCCCCCGCTTTGTGAAAAACTTTATGGCAGGAGCTGATTCTATTCAGGCTGCTATCGAAAACTATGTGACTGCCGTCAAAAGCCGTACATTTCCTGCCGCAGAGCATGAGTTTAAAGCATGAAGACTGTTTATAGCATTAATGAAGTACAGACCTTTATTTCAGAGGCTAAGGCTAGTGGTAAAACCATCGGTTTTGTCCCCACCATGGGTAATCTGCATGATGGGCATTTATCCTTAATCCATAAAGCCCGCGAACAAGCTGACATAGTGATTGCCAGTATTTATGTCAACCCACTACAGTTTGGTGCTAATGAAGATTTAGAGTCTTATCCTAAAACACTAGCGGAAGACCAAGCGCAATTAAAAGAACAAGCGGTTGATTTATTGTTCGCCCCATCTAGCAACGAAATCTACCCCTACGGCATGGAGCATCATACCTCAGTTGCCGTAGCCCATTTATCAAATTTACATTGCGGTAAAAGCCGTCCTGGCCACTTTACCGGTGTCGCGACGATTGTTTGCAAGCTTTTTAATATCATACAACCCGATGTAGCCGTGTTTGGGGAAAAAGACTTTCAACAACTGGCCGTGATTCGCAGTATGGTCAACGACCTATGCATGCCGGTTAAAGTGGTTGGCGCTCCCATTGCCAGAAATGAAGAAGGCTTAGCGCTAAGCTCTCGGAATGGTTATCTCACCCAGCAAGAATTAGCTATCGCTCCAGCATTAAATCAAATGCTGGAAAATGCCAAACACGAAGTACTTTCAGGCCGACCTTACGATCATATTTTACGGGATGGCATCGCTCGTTTAGCCCAAGCTGGGTTTAAGCCTGATTACCTCGATATTTGTAACCGCGAAACACTGCTACCTGCTACCCAGCAGGATAAATCCCTGGTTATTTTAGCAGCTGCTTACTTGGGTAAAGCCCGCTTAATTGACAATACTCAAGTAGACATCAACTAACTTAGGATCCATTTCCATGCAATCTATCATGCTAAAAGCTAAGCTTCATCAAGCTCGTGTCACTCATGCTGTACTAGAATACGAAGGTTCTTGTGCCATTGATGGTGAACTGCTGGATATGGCAGGCATCCGCGAATACGAGCAAATTCAGATATATAACCTGGCAAATGGCGAGCGCTTTACCACCTATGCCATTCGTGGTGAAGAAGGCTCAAAAATTATCTCTGTTAATGGTGCTGCTGCCCATAAAGCCAGTGTCGGTGACCGAGTGATTATTTGTGCTTATGCTAACTTTGAAGAGCACGAGCTGGAAAACTTTAAGCCTGCTTTAATTTACATGGCAGAAGGGAATGAAGTCAGCCACACAGCTAATGCCATTCCAGTACAATTAGCTTAATTAAGGAATAGATGGATATGCTTAATCAGAGTAATCGTACTATTAGTGGTGTCACCCCCCTTAGCCAATACCCATCATCTGATGCCTTGTTGCAAGAAAAACAAGCATTAGATAAAACCAATTTAAAAGCATTGTTTGCTGAAGACAGCAAACGGTTTGAGCAGTTTTCGCTGAAAGCTGCTGGGCTGTTTTTAGATTACTCTAAAAACCTGATCACGTCAGAAACTCTGCAATTGCTGGGTAAGCTAGCGGAAGATGCAAAATTACCTGCTGCTATCAAAAGCTTATTCCAAGGAGATAAAGTCAACCACACAGAGCAGCGTCCTGCATTGCATATGGCTTTACGTAAGCAAGACGATGAGGCTATTTTGGTTGATGGCCAGGATGTAATGCCTGAAATTAAAGCCACATTAGCGAAAATTGAAACGCTAACTCAACAGGTGCATTCTGGTAAATGGCGCGGTTACACGGATAAACCGATTAAGCATATTATCAATATTGGGATTGGCGGCTCTTTCTTAGGCCCCAAAATGATTATTGAAGGGCTTACGCCTTATATTAAGCCAGATATTAAACATCATTATATTGCCAATATTGACCCTAATGATGTTGCTGAAGCCTTTAAGCATATTGATCCAGAAACCAGCTTATTTATAGTTGCTTCCAAATCATTCTCCACAATAGAAACTAAACTCAATGCCGAAACCTGTCGTCAGTGGATGCTAGATCAAGGCGCTAAAGCCGAAGATATTGCCAAACACTTTTTAGCGGTTTCCAGCAATGTAAATAAAGCCGTCGAGTTTGGTATTCACCCCGACAATATTTATCCAATGTGTGATTGGGTGGGTGGCCGCTATTCGCTGTGGTCTGCTATCGGTTTACCCATTGCTCTGACTCTGGGTTTTGCTAATTTCGAAGCCTTACTAAAAGGCGCTTATCAAATGGATGAGCATTTCCGAACTGCCCCTATCACCGAAAATATGCCTGCTTTATTAGGCTTAATTGGTGTGTGGTACCACAACTACCACGGTGCTACAGCACATGCTGTATTACCTTATGACCAATATCTAAGTGAATTACCCAACCATTTACAACAGGTAGATATGGAAAGTAATGGTAAGTCGGTTAATCATGATGGGGAAATTCTGTCTTATAGTTCTGGCCCAGTTATTTGGGGTGATACTGGCACCAATGGCCAACATGCTTACCATCAGTTACTGCATCAAGGCACCCAGTTAATTCCTGTCGATTTTGTAGTACCCGCGCAAAGCCATAATGCTATTGGCGACCACCACCCGTGGTTATTTGCTAATGCACTCAGCCAAAGCCAGGCTCTAATGGCAGGTAAAACACTGGATGAAGCTAAAGCCGAATTAGCCGAGCAAGGCTTAAGCGCTGAAGAAGTCGAGAAATTAGCTCCCCATAAAGTCATTCCAGGCAACCGCCCCAGCAACATGATTTTAATGTCGAAAGTCACTCCAGAAACCTTGGGGGCTTTGGTTGCTCTTTATGAGCATAAGGTATTTACTCAAGGTGTATTGTGGCAGGTGAACTCTTTTGACCAGTGGGGTGTGGAATTAGGCAAGCAATTAGGCAACACTTTATTCCCTAAATTAAAAGATGCTGATAGCCCTCTTGATCTGGATAGCTCTACCAATGGATTAATTTCGCTGTTTAGGGAAATTAATCAGGAGTAACAGGCTAAACAACTGAACCCTTCTACCTTATTAGGGTGTTGCAAAAGGATGCAGAAAGTAAATTTAGTGTCCGACATAGAATAACAGGCATGCAAAATGAGCTATATCAATACTCATGAGAGCCAAAAAGTCTGCACACACTATTTTTAGCCCCAAATGCCTTATATATTGGCTAATGATTAGTGCTAATGGGCTTTATACTAGTACGGTAAGTTGCGCAGAAACCAAAAAGATAATTACCCTATCAGGTAGCATAGGGACAAAGAACTCTTTTTATGGAAAATGGTTAACTCTTATCTACACTGAGGCTTTTAAAAGGCTTGGCTACACCCTCAAATATAATGGCTACCCAGCCAAGCGTTCCAGTCAGCTATCAGACCAAGGCATTGTGGATGGTGAAATTCATAGAGTGGCAGATTATGCCAATAAACACCCCAACCTTATCCGGGTGGAAGAGCCTCACTTTGCTATCTACTTTTCTGCCTATGGTATTGATCCCAACATCAAACTTGATGGCTGGGGCAGTCTGAAAAATAATAACTACAGAATAGGCTACAGGCGTGGTGTTAAAAGAACTGAGTCAGTTCTACCTACTCTGCTTCCTCCAGCCAGACTGATGATCTCAGAATCATCAAAACAAGGATTAGAGCAAGTTGCTGCTGGCAGAACACAGGTATTTATAGACGTTCAACAAAACATCACATTTCAACTTAATAAAAGCCAGTTCCAAAACGTAACGTTTTATCGAGCAGGTATCATGGAGAAAACACCCGCCCATGCTTTTTTACATAAAAAACATAAAACACTAGCCCCCAAACTTTCTGTCGTCCTGAAAAAAATGCGACAAGAAGGACTGATTGAAGAATATAAAGCTAAGGCAGAGAGATAAGCCCATACAGATTATAAGTTGCTTCTTGGCTTGACCGAAATTTAGAGTATTGGTTAGGGTATGCTCTATAAAAGCCTTTAGCAGAGCAACAGAGCTATTGATGGAGCTAGTTTTCAGCAACAATCTGGCCATATGAAAAAATAACAACAAGGATTACTGCGTTATGTACCAAATTAAAAACCATAAGGTTAAGGACTCAATAAAAGCTCAGACGCATATTACCAATGAGCAATATCTACAAATGTACCAAGCCTCTATTGAGCAGCCAGAGACTTTCTGGGCTGAGCAGGCTGAAAAGTTTTTAACCTGGTTTACGCCTTGGGAAAAAGTGCATGAAAGCGACTTCAAGGAAGGACTAGCAGCCTGGTTTATTGGTGGTAAGTTAAATGTAAGTTACAACTGTATTGACCGCCACCTACCTGAAAAGGCCAACGATATTGCCATTATTTGGGAAGGTGACGACCCCAAAGATGATAAGAAGATTACCTATCAAGCATTGTATGAAAACGTTTGCCGGTTTGCCAATGTACTAAAAGAACGTGGGGTTAAAAAAGGCGACCGAGTATGTATTTATATGCCAATGATCCCTGAAGTCGTTTATGCCATGCTCGCTTGTACTCGAATTGGTGCTATCCATTCCGTGGTGTTTGGTGGTTTTTCTCCAGAGTCATTAAAAGATCGTATCCTCGATGCTGATTGCCAAACGGTTATTACAGCTGATGAAGGCATTCGTGGTGGCAAAACCATTCCATTAAAACAAAATACCGATACTGCACTAGAGCACTGCCCTAATGTACATTCGGTGATAGTTGTTAAGCATACTGATGGAAAAATTGATTGGCATGAAAAGCGAGATATCTGGTATCACGAGTTAAGTGGTCATGTAGCTTCTTCCTGCCCACCAGAAATCATGGATGCTGAAGACCCGCTCTTTATTTTATACACCTCCGGTTCCACTGGAAAACCCAAAGGGGTGCTACATACGACAGGTGGCTATATCTTGCAAGCTGCCATGAGTCATAAATATGTGTTTGACTATCAACCCGGTGAAATTTACTGGTGTACTGCAGATGTAGGCTGGGTAACAGGACACTCTTATATCGTTTATGGACCTTTAGCCAACGGCGCAACCACTTTAATGTTTGAAGGGGTGCCTACTTACCCTACAGCATCACGTTGTTGGGAGGTGGTTGATAAGCACCAGGTTAATATTTTCTATACAGCACCTACCGCTATTCGCGCCTTGATGGCCAAAGGCAATAGCTATGTAACCAGCTCTAAACGCGATTCCATTAGAATACTTGGTACCGTGGGTGAGCCTATTAACCCGGAAGCCTGGGAGTGGTATTACAATGTAGTAGGCGAAACCCGTTGCCCCATTGTGGATACCTGGTGGCAAACCGAAACGGGCTCTATTCTTATTACCCCGTTACCTGGTGCCACTGATTTAAAACCCGGTTCTGCTACTCGGCCTTTCTTCGGGGTAAAACCCGCTTTGGTGGATAATGAAGGAAAACTTATTGAGGGACCAGGCTCTGGCAACTTAGTCATCACTGGCAGCTGGCCCAGCCAAATCCGCACCGTATATGGAGATCATCAACGCTGTTTTGATACCTATTATTCCACCTATCCAGGTATGTATTTTACAGGTGATGGCGCCCGCCGTGATGAAGATGATTATTACTGGATTACTGGCCGGGTTGACGACGTACTGAATGTTTCCGGTCATCGATTAGGTACCGCTGAAATAGAAAGTGCTTTAGTACTGCATGATGCTGTTGCAGAAGCTGCAGTTGTCGGATATGAGCACCCTATCAAAGGCCAAGGGATTTACGCTTATATTATGCCAATGCATGATGCAAACCCATCAGCAGAACTAGTAAAAGAGTTAGGTGATTTTGTTACCAAAGAAATAGGCGCCATAGCCAAACCCGACCTGATTCAGTGGACAGCAGGCCTACCTAAAACCCGTTCAGGCAAAATTATGCGTCGAATATTACGCAAAATAGCAGGCAATGAGTTGGAGAACTTGGGTGATACCAGCACTCTGGCTGACCCTTCGGTGGTGGATGCGTTAATTAAAAACCGGAAAAACGCTTAGCTTCAAGCAAAGGCTGGATTCCATAAAACCTACTCAAAGTACTTTACTCCCCCCTTTTTCAAAGGGGGGAGTAAAGTACTTTATTTACAATATTTTTTAATTTGTTGCTCTAGGACTTTGGCTCGTTGTTGCCTTTCTTTTTCAGTAACTTTCAACTCATTGCCCTTTTTATCGACAAAAACAACTCTACCTTGCAACACGCTTAGACGTTGCTTAGCTTCTCTACAGGCTTTTTCGCGTGGATTCTCTTTTTTCTTAACTTGCTGTCGATCTTGCTGCTGCTTTTGAATAGCTCGATTTCTGTTAATCTGTTGTTGCTTACGTTTAGCATTTTCATCTAAGTAGTTAAAGTCAGTGTTCTGTACCTTCACTTCTACTTTTTCTGACTGTTGCTGGGCATTAGCTGGCGGCTTATCACTATAATGAACATTCCCTTGCTTATCTACCCACTTATACAGCTCTGACATAGCTGGCACAGCAACCAATAACAGTATCAAACTAATAATCTGACCAACTTTCATTTTCCTAACTCATCAATATATCTAGATCTATACCCTTTACGAATGATTTTGAGGTTTGCTCTCATTGTTCTTAAAAATCACTCGTGTTAGCTATACGTATGCATCATTAGTATATCGCGATTAGTAAAAACAATAGGTAGGTTTTGAAGATTTTATAGAAATAAAGAAATGGCGCACCGAGTAAACAGCCTAACAACATCCAAATAGCTGGAGTATTTGGCATTGGTGGCGCCCCATAACGATTTGGCTGCTTTTGTCCTGCACCAATAAACAAGTGAACGAGTACGAGTAAGTTAGCAAAGGGAATTATCAACCCTATACTAAGCCAAGCTGGCCAACCAAAATCATGTAAACGCTGAATCACTAACGGTAAAATAGCGATAACTGCACAAGCAATGATTACCCATGGAATATAAGATTCCCGCATGACGTTATCCAGCAGACCTGGCTGATGAGTTTTTGCCAAAAGCTGTACAATATCAATAGCAATGAAGATAGGAAGAACGACCGATAGAAAATAGCAAGCAAATCTTGCCCGCCCGAGCCGTCCTTTGATAGAAAACCACCTGGCTTTTGCATAATCTTGTGCTTCTACAAGGGGGTCTTCAGAAATAACTTGTTGCTTATTTCCAAACACTCAACAAATACCTTCTATTTTGACAAGTTACTATCTTATGCAAGCAAAAAGTATATGTTGACAACATTCAGGCTGATTTGTGAACAACTTCGGTGGAGAGGTAAAAAGCTTTTAAACAGAACTTTAAGAAACACTTGAGAAATAACTTAAAAAAGTGCTGCCCCCGAAGAGACAGCTAACATCAACGCTAGGTTTAGGGAAACTATTTGAGCCTTGGATCTGTACCAAAGTAGTTATCACCCTCGGTACCAGGCCGAGTGAAACACAGTGTCAATACAAAGCAGCTGCCTATAGGAAATAGTAACAGAGCTATCGCTAATGCTCCGGATATGTTGGCATCATGCAGTCGCATGATTACAGCTTTCACTAAGACCACAACACTAACAAGCAATACGCCCAGTAACAAAAAAAGAAGCATCTGCGCAAACAAGTTAGCTTTACTTGTTACAGAAAAAGTACTCACTAACGACAAAAGCGTTAAAAGACCTAAGCAGCCAACTAACCGTATAGCAAATTGCCGCCGAGACAGCCTTATTTTTTTAGCTACTGTTTGCTTTTCTACGATATTATCAATATCGAATGGCATCCACTGAGGGTGATTAATCATATAAATATTTTTTATGATAACCCTTCAATCACTGTTGATTGATTATCAGTAGAATTAAATAACAAACAATAAATTTACAACAAAAACCCAATAAAACTCTTAAATAAACAAGATTACGTTGAGAAGAAGGATAATATAAATCCCCTATACAAAAAGATAACCAGTTCAAATTAATATAAAGTGTTTGTTGTATATCTTACTAGCGACTTTCAGCACGCTTGTCCGAATTCTAGCGAATATTACCAATAGTTTTCGTAGCCGGCCTTTTTAGCATTGCTGTCATTAACTTTTATCGTAAGAAAAATGAAACCAAGACAAAAATCAGCGATTAGACGAACGCTGCCATTGTCAGCCTAGTTAACAACCACTAAGATATACGCCACACAAAAATCGTTAACCACTTCAAATTTAACCATTTTTCAAAGCTGGAACAGGCTTTGCGTTATATTTCGTGACCTACTTCCTAACGACTTTTGCCCTGCACCTGCAGGGCTTCTTTTTCTTAACCGCCAGGAGAAAGCAGTGAAGTTGTTGCATACTTTATTAGCCATAGTAATCATTTTTTTACCCACAGCTGTCCAAGCCATTCCTGTTTATTTTATTAACCCGGATATACTGCGGCCCAAAATGTTGTCAAACCATTATTTTTTCAACGCAATAAAAACACCATCTCTTGCGATCTATACACCACCCTATCTGAAGCATAAAAAGCAGCAAAACGATACAAGCGATTTATTTACTTTCAACACACCAACGCCAGAAAAAAAACCGATTCTTAGTCCGCCAAAGAAAACAATAAGAAAACAAGAGAACTTTATAAAAATCTTGGCTGCAGGAATTATTTCTATGAAATTACTAGGCAGCAAATCTGCAAATTAATGCTTTAACAGTAAAAAATTATCACATACAACTATTTTTAACTAAAAGCACTGTACAGACAGGCATAACTCAATATAACGAACATAAAGATATGCTTACCATATCTACAGCACAGCGCTTAACAGCTGCAATATCTTACAGACCAACAATTCTACTTCCCAAGATAACCAACAGACGCTCCCAGATAGTTAACTATCTATACCCAATGCGAAGGGTTTTTAGGTGAGGCCATCAAGTGACGAAGCCTCATGAGCCTATATTAATAGGTGATTGGGGTGACAGTTAAATGCTCCATGCATTAACTGCATTCACACCATCCTTGGTGATTAGGAATGAAGGCAGTTAACTGCTCCTGCTTAAACTGCATTTCCACCATCCGTGGTGGTCACAACAAAACCTGAAAATGATTCGCGACGGGTATACTTTCAACAACAATAAGAGTCATCAGCCAAACTACAACTTTTGTATAAAAAGTTGTGCCACCAAATTAAAGCACCTGCCTCAAAAACATGCACTCAAATACCAAAAAAACCTGCTTTTTTATACTTCTGAGCTGGCCTAGCTTTTGCTTACAACAATAAGCACAACTGTAGTCAGTTTTAATTCAATACACAAAACTTTGAGTATAAAAAATGACTAAAAAAAACCTTATCAACCATGTCAAACAATCGTACTAATATCAACAAAATAAGACTAATGATATTCAATAAAATAATTTGACATCGATCAATTTTTAATTAACTCTTATTCGGGGCCATCATAATAACAATAATGAATACAAAGAATACTATTTATGCCTCTAAGAAAACTTATGCAGTAAGGTAGCCGTATATAATCGACGTAACTTGTATTCAGGGGAGAGTTTAAGTTTAGAGCTGTTAACACCACTTCCCGCCTAGTATAACAAAAATACAACAAGTAAATACTCAAGACGTAGCAGTTTAATTTAGGAAAGCTAGTAATTGCGTTTTTTCAGTTTCCGAAAAAATGTTGACTGAAATTCATTATTTGACGTGCTTGCCAAAAATTTTTCGTCACGAGCATACAGGTTGAAGAAAATTATTATAAGGAGTGAGTAAATGAACCCTAAGAAATTGTTTGCTGTTGTTTCTGCGTCACTATTAGCGACTTACAGTGCAACCTCTCTAG
Organism: Spartinivicinus poritis; assembly: GCF_028858535.1. Classification (NCBI taxonomy): domain Bacteria; kingdom Pseudomonadati; phylum Pseudomonadota; class Gammaproteobacteria; order Oceanospirillales; family Zooshikellaceae; genus Spartinivicinus; species Spartinivicinus poritis. The sequence goes on along the minus strand of NZ_JAPMOU010000017.1, from coordinate 68,025 downwards.
CTGATATTGCACCAACCACCGATAGAATCATAATTAAATATAAAAAAGTACAAAGAAACGGCTCTTCTGTAGCTGATGTAAATTTAAACAGACCACTTATGGTTGCGGGCAAACCACTGAAGCATTTACGCCGCACCAGTACGGGTGCCCAGGTATATAAAATTGGCGAGTCAGTTGATCTAGCAACAGCTGAAAAAATAGCCAAGGAACTAAGTGATAAAAGTCATGTGATGTATGCTGAACCTGATTATATAATGACCAAACAACAAGTCCCTAATGATTCGCGTTTTAGTGAACAATGGAATTATCATGACTCAACTGGCGGCATCAATTTACCAAAAGCCTGGAATATTTCCACCGGCAGCAAAGATGTTGTCATAGCAGTCGTTGATACAGGGGTTCGACCTCATGCCGATCTAGAAGCAAATTTAGTATCTGGTTATGACTTTATATCTGACAGTGACAATGCTAACGACGGCAGCGGTAGAGACAGTAATGAATATGATCCTGGAGATGCCGCTCGCGCAGGTGAGTGTGGCTTCAATAGTCCCTCAAGAGATACAACAAGTTCATGGCATGGAACCCATGTTGCCGGCACCATAGCAGCCACATCTAATAATGGCAGCGGTGTTTCTGGCGTTGCTTGGAACGCTAAAATATTACCTGTTCGTGTGTTAGGTAAATGCGGTGGTTATACCTCAGATATTACTGATGGCATGCGTTGGGCCGCTGGTTTTAAAGTACAGGGAACTCCCACTAATAATTATCCAGCCCAAGTAATTAATTTAAGTTTGGGCGGTTATGGTCGTTGCTCTTCGACCTATCGCTACACAATTGAAGATATTGTCGACAAAGGCGTCACCGTAGTAGTTGCTGCTGGAAATGAAAGCATGAATGCTGCAAATGCATCTCCTGGTAACTGCCCTGGCGTTATCAATGTTGCCGCTACTAATCGTGATGGCAATAAATCCTGGTACTCGAACTATGGCAGCAAAGTCACTGTAGCAGCCCCAGGTGGTGAAACAAACTATCGAAACAGTGATAATGAGCTAGTTTGGGAAGACAAATCTCAAGGTATTTTATCTACTTTAAATACTGGTGACGATAGCCCCGGATCAGACAACTATGAATTTTATCAGGGCACCAGTATGGCAGCTCCCCATGTAGCAGGTGTAGTAGCATTAATGTACTCAGTAAATCCTGATATTACCCCAAGCCAAGTGAAGTCTATTTTAACTGACACTGCCAGAGACTTTCCAAATAACAGCAAATGCCATAGTTATGGTTGTGGAGCTGGTATTATTGACGCATATGCGGCTGTGAAAAAAGCTAAATCGTTAGTCAGAAGTACTGAAACCGAACCAGGTTCAGGCAGTACCGGTGGCAGCTGTTACTTTGACACATGGGATTGGCGCTGGGTTTGTATGTAACATATACACCTAACGTTAACCGCCATAAATATAGTCAAGTACACTTTAACCAATAATGCCCTGTTCTAAACGACAGGGTTAAGCCAAAGTTAGCCTATACTCGATCGGCTGTATAATATACCCAGGATCAGCCATAAAAAAACCCCCGCTATAGATAATAGCGGGGGGAGTATCTTACCAGACCCTACTCCATAAGAAATCCGCTTTCTTTAATCCACGTCCTGAACAACATCCCTGTTGCTACGGGCAAAGAAAACTGGCTGCTATGGTAGCTTAAAATAAAAAACTCTCAATCAGATATACACACCAATTGTCGTAAGAAATATCTTACAATTTTCTTCGCGCAACAATTTATCTATCAAACCTGACCATTAAGAGCATTTCTAAAAATGCTCTTCTTCAAACTCATACATCGGCCCACAACCAGACTGAACAGCTTCTGTCAGTCCATACACCCTCGGCAATAATCGCTGATTAAAATAGTTAGCTGTTAGCAACTTACTTTGAAAAAACTCTTCTTCAGTTTTTTTCTCTAGCGCTGATTTAACCATCAGCGCCCACATATAACTGTATGCCGTATAACCAAACACATGAAGATACTCAACAGATGCCGCCCCAACTTCATTCACATCATTTGTCGCCTGTTCAATTATCCAGTTCGTTAAATCTACCAGGTTATTTAACGCTCTTTCTAATGGCTCAATATACTTAATTAAAGCAGTATTATTTTTTTCATTGCTGATAAAAGTTTTAACCTCATCAGCAAAGCAATTAAAGAACTCACCCTTATTATGCACTACTTTTCTGCCCATCAAATCAAGAGCTTGAATACCGTTAGTACCCTCATAAATTTGAGCAATTCTCACATCTCGTACTAGCTGCTCCTGCCCCCATTCTCTAATGTAACCATGCCCACCATATACTTGCTGACCTAACACACAATTATCTAGTCCAATATCAGTGAAAAATGCTTTAGTGATTGGAGTTAGTAGTGCTACCAGCTTTTCAGCAGATGCCTTAGTAGCAGCATCAGCTGAATATTTAGCAGTATCTAATTGCATGGCTACATAAGTAGAAAATGCTCTACCTGCTTCAGTCATTGCTTTAATATTAAGCAGCATTCGCCGTACATCAGCATGCCCAATAATCGGGTCTGCAACTTTATCAGAGCGTTTACCATCAATAACTGTTTTACCTTGGATACGCTCCTTTGCATAGGAAAGTGCTTTTTGATATGACATTTCAGAGCAGCCTAACCCCTGAATGCCAATCGATAGTCTTTCATAGTTCATCATGGTAAACATACAAACCAGACCACGATTTACCTCACCAACTAAATAGCCCTTGGCGCCATCAAAGTTCATCACACAAGTAGAGGATGCTTTAATCCCCATTTTATGTTCAATTGACCCACAGTGAACGGCATTTCTCTCACTTAAAGAGCCATCTTCATTCACCATTAATTTAGGTACCAAAAATAATGAAATCCCTTTTGAGCCTGCTGGCGCATCAGGTAACTTCGCTAACACCAGATGAATAATATTGCCTGTTAAATCATGCTCGCCACCAGTAATAAAAATTTTAGTACCAGTTATCAAGTAGCTACCATCTGCTTGAGGTTCTGCTTTCGTACGAATAATCCCCAAGTCAGTACCAGCATGAGGCTCTGTTAAACACATTGAGCCAGACCATTCGCCACTGTAAATTTTTTCCAGATAAGTAGTTTTTAATTCCTCAGTAGCATGTTTATCTATAGCTAGACAGGCTCCAGATGACAGGGTTTGATAAAGCATAAATGAGTTATTGGCACTGTACCCCATTTCCTCTACTTGTACTGCTAACATTTTTGGCATACCCATACCACCGTATTCTGGATTACCTGTTAAGCCAACCCAACCACCCTCTGCATAAGTACGATGAGCTTCTTTAAAACCTGAAGGTGTTGTTACTTTTCCTTCATCCCACTTTACACCTTCTTCATCACCAGACCGGTTGATTGGTGCCAATAAATTTGTGGCTAATTTTCCTGCTTCTTCTAAAATGGCATCGGCAGTTTCACGCTCAACCAACTCTGCTAGTGACTCCCATTGAGACCACAGTTGATCTGCTTTAAAAACGTCATACAGCACAAATTGCATATCTGTGATTGGTGCTTGATACTCAGCCATGACTGTGGCCCTCCGTTTGTTTTTCTAATCAGGATATATCAATAATAAATCAAACATAACCTGCCTGTTACACCATAATTTGACTAATCAGTTTTTGGCTCATTGATATTCTTTCTAAAGGTAAATCACTAATTTAACTCTATAATTAACTGTCAATCCCATAATGGAATAAACCAGATGTAAGGACACAATATGATGCCTATAAAATTTTTGAGTATTTTTATCTTAAGTTATTTCAGTTACAGCTATTGTGCTGCTAATAACTTTATTGATGGCATGACTATTGGTTCCGGGCCAGAAACCAACTCAAACGCAGATATGGATAGCTATCGGGTTTCATTTCTTTGGGACTGGCAGCAAGACTGGTTAAAAGAGTCCAGTTGGTTGCTTTCTGGTTACTATGACTTAAGCCTGTTTTACTGGGAAAACCAACTAAACCATCAGGATAACCTGTCTGATGAAGGTAATGGGTCTACTACCGGTATTTCTTTCAGCCCAGTATTTAGAATTAAGCCTAGGCAGCCTCTATGGAACACCCTCACTCCCTACGTCGAAATCGGGGTAGGTGCAACCTTGTTAACCCATTCACGCATCGTAGCAAAAGCCACTTCTGCCGTAGACCTTGGCAGCAACTTTCAATTTGAAGACCGTATTGGTTTAGGGCTGCAAATTGGCAGCCAGCAACAGTTTGAGCTAGGCTATCGCTATATTCATTATTCGAATGCAGGTATTGCCAGTGATAATGACGGAATTGATTTTCAGCAGATACACCTCAGTTTCTGGTTTTAGATGCCTACTAATAAACCTATTTTTTTCTATCTAACTATCAACTATAGCCAGAAGCCTCTCTCAAACACTGCTGCAGTAATTATGAAGTTTATTTTTCAGTGGCTATGCTCCAAGCTCCTTCCCGGCTGGATGCATAATAAAAAGCCTGACGCCAAACACTTCTATCGTCGGTTATTTACCAATGCTTACCAAAATAAAAAACAACGACTCACTATTTACTGGTTGATACTGGGCGGCTTTCTCACTCAAATAAACTCACTACCCGCGATTGTTTGCTTATTATTAATCGCTACCTTTGCTACATTTGCAATACTTGATGAAGGTTAGTTTTTAACGGACATAATAAAAAAAGCCCGTAGTGACCTACGGGCAAATCATCGCTGCTAATACCTTCTAACCCTTTGACGAATCACTTTTAGTGATTTATCAATTTTCAACTTTACAAATAAACAACTCTTACTATTAGAAGTAATTACATTAATACTTCTCCAAACTCTGATGTTTCTATTGCCATTATGTTATCAGCACCTGACAATATAGTAGCTTTATGCATTAGTGTGCGAGGTAAAATCCGCTGGAAATAAAACTGTGCAGTTTTCAGTTTGCCTTGGTAAAAGCTTTCTTCCGTGGTACCCGCCGCCAGTTTTTCACTGGCCACTTTTGCCATTTCTGCCCAGAAATAAGCTAAGCAAGCGTAACCAGAATACATTAAGTAATCATAGGCTGCGGCCCCTACTTCATCTCTATTTTGCATGGCGGCCATACCAATTTTCATGGTTAGCTCACCCCACTCTTTATTAAGTGCCACTAATGGATCAACAAACTCTTTTATAGCCTCATTTTCTTCATTAGCTTTACAGAATTTATGCACTATTTTGGTAAAACGTTTTAACGACTCACCTTGTGTCATCAGCACTTTGCGGCCTAATAAATCCAGTGCTTGAATACCTGTTGTGCCTTCATACATTAATGCTATACGACAGTCGCGGACATTCTGCTCCATGCCCCACTCACTGATATAACCATGCCCACCAAACACCTGCATCCCGTGGTTAGCTGCCTCAAAACCCACTTCTGTCATAAAGGCTTTGGCTATAGGGGTTAAGAAAGACAACAGCTGATCTGCTTCTTCCCGTTCTTCCTCACTTTCAGCCTGTTTCGCTATATCCACTAATTTCGCGGCATAATAAGCCAGCGCCCGGTTACCTTCAGCGAATGACTTAATGGTAAGTAACATCCGTCGTACGTCGGGGTGTACAATAATTGGATCAGCTGGCTTATCTGGTGATTTCGGCCCCGTTAATGAACGCATTTGTAGTCGCTCATTGGCGTAAGCCAGTGCACCCTGATAGGCCACTTCGGTATGGGCTAATCCCTGTAAGCCAGTACCTAGTCGCGCCGTATTCATAAACGTAAACATGCAGTTTAAGCCTTTATTAGGCGGCCCAATTAAATAACCTGTGGCACTATCAAAGTTCATTACACAAGTAGCATTGCCGTGAATGCCCATTTTGTGCTCGAGTGATCCACAACTGACTTCATTACGATCGCCAAGCTCACCTTGCTCATTAGTTACGAACTTCGGCACAATAAATAACGAAATACCCTTAGTGCCGCTTGGCGCATCTGGCAGTCTTGCCAATACGATATGCACAATATTGTCTGCCATATCATGCTCACCAGCAGAAATAAATATTTTGGTGCCTGAAATTTTATAGCTACCGTCGGCTTGAGGTTCAGCTTTGGTTCTAAGCAAACCTAAATCAGTTCCACAGTGTGGCTCCGTAAGACACATGGTGCCTGTCCACTCACCTGAAATCAGTTTGGTCAAATACAACTGTTTTTGTTCTTCTGTACCGTGGGCAGCTAAGGTGTTCATCGCTCCATGGCTCAAGCCAGGATACATACCCCAGGACCAGTTGGACTCGCCAATTAGCTCACTCATCACTAGTCCTAGCGATTCTGGCAGTCCTTGGCCACCATACTCAGGCTCATGAGCTAATGAAGGCCAGCCACCTTCAACATATTGTTGATAGGCTTCTTTAAAGCCAGTTGGGGTCTTCACCTCACCATCATTTAACTGGCAGCCTTCCTGATCACCCACCTGGTTTAGAGGTGCCAATACCTGTTCACAAAATTTAGCGCCTTCTTCCAATATGGCATTGACCATATCTGGGGTGGCTTCCTCACAGCCTGGTAAAGTCGCGTAGTGCTCTGGGTAAGACAGCACTTCATCGCGTACAAACCGAATATCTCGTAAGGGGGCTTTATACTCTGGCATCGTCAACGCACCTCAATATTATTCTCGTTATACCCTGGATATATTGATAGTTTAGCTTTCTTAGTGATCACTTCTCTGAATTAGGCTCAGTGATCGAAATCCCATAAAATCAAACAATTGTTTAAAACATAAGTTCAGTTTTGTCTATTGTCAAGCATGATTGTTTTTCTAACCTAGTGTTTTTATTGACTAGTAAGCCACATAGAAGACAAAACAGGTACTTTTAAAAACCAGTCTTCACATTATGACTATGAATAGGGAAAGAGGTTTTAGGCTAACCAAAGGATAATTAAGCCTTGGGAGTATTATGCAATTAAATCAATGGGGGTTTGGCTTGTCTGTTGGCTGCTTCTGGCCAGCTCAACAAAATCATTATAGACAGTAAGGTTTCGACGATTCAGCTCAGTTTGTGGCTCTGCTATTTCAGCTTGTACTGTGGTTGTTTCTTCAGCACCTGCAGGTTGAGCCTGAACCGTTGCTTGAGCCTCTTCGGTATTTTGCGTTGTTTCTGAAGCCTCTGCTGTAGTGGTTTCTGCAGTTACCTCGTCTGACTCTGCATCAGCTTGACGCTCCGCCTCGGCAATTGCTGCTTCTTCTTGCTGTTGGATGGCTAAATCTTGTCGCGCCTGCAGCTCTAGCTGAGTCGCTTGTGCTGCGACTGCTCGATCCTGTGCAGATGGTTGTGCGGGTGCCAATGCTGCTCGTCGAACTGTTTGTGCTTTTTGGATGGTTGCTTCTGGGTTATTCGCTACTGGCCCAGCATCAATCGGTACTTCACCTCCTATAGCATAGGCAACACCATCTGGTCCGCGCTGAAACGTAAAGCTAGCCGCTCCCGCAAATCGGCCACCCACGGCCTGGTGGGCTTGCTCATGAGCACGGACTTCACGGTCACGTCGAGCCAGTTCTCTAATAACAGCTAAATCCTGTTGTTCCTGCTGAGCCTGCTGTTGTTGCTCAAGTTGCTGCTGTTCCTGAGCTTGTTGCTGTTGCTCTTGAATTTGTTGATTAGGCTGCTGTTGAATCTGTTGTGAGCTTTGCTCTTCTCTTTCTTGCTGAGCCTGCACAATTTCTTGCTGACGGTTACGTGCCTGTTCTTCAGATGAGGAAGGAGATTGTTCAATTTCTCGCTTGGGGGAAAGCTCTGGAGTTTGGTCAATAGGCGCAAAGGTAGTGGCCTCGGTTTCTGCCCGGCTAATGGCATCCGAAGGTTTACCCGGTGGAGAAAAAGGCGTTACCACCGTTGGAATTAAAACTGGAGTAACTACCTGCATTTGTATTCACCTCTTACGAGGGTTTGACCATTTTTATAGAATGTTGTTTCGGCTGCTTGTAAATCAGCTTTAGCTTTAGTTGTTAGAAATGGCTAATTACGCCAGTGTATCAATCAAGGTTCCCATATTCTCATCAGCCGCTTTTATTACTTTGGCTGACGCTTCAACGGTATGTTTGTTTACCTTTAGGTCAACAATAGCTTCCGTAATTTTATTCATGGAAAAACTATCACGAGCATTAGCCTCTGCAATGGTTTCCGCTGATGCCTGCAACCCTTGCATACCCCGTTGAATACCTGCTAAACCTGCACCAAAAGCAGAGTTTACTTGCATTGGTTAGCCCTCCTAATCAACTTCCATAGACCAAACTTGTAGCTCTGTAGATTATTTAAACACAAGCCGCTGCTGCTCGATAAAATGGATTTTTCATAATAAGGGGACTTGTTATAAATAAGGCTACAAACTCGGCGCTGTTAGGTATTCACTAACTCTCTCAGCGGTAGGCAGCTCTTGATAAGGTACCACCCCAAGACAAGGTGCTGGCAGCATTTGTTGAAGGGTTTCGATATTGGCTTCCAAACGCGACATCTCAGGCTGTACTTGATTCGCTACCCAGCCTGCCACGGTTAAACCATCTCTCATAATGGCTTCATAAGTTAATAGGGCATGGTTGATACAGCCTAGCTTCATTCCAACTACCAATATCACTTGGCAATGAAGCTGTTTGGCTACATCGGCTAGTGTTTCTCGATAATTGAGGGGTACTCGCCACCCCCCAGCACCTTCAATTAACTTAAAGTCTGCCGACTGCATTAAAGCCCCCCGGCAATAACCAACTAATCTATCAGCACGAATGGGTTTGTTAATTTCAGCCGCCGCTATATGTGGTGCAATGGGTGGTTCTAACGCAATAGGGTTGACCTGCTGATAAGGCAGCTTAACTGTGGAGCACTGCTGTAGCCGAAGCGCATCCTCATTTTGCAAACCATTAGCCGTTTGGGTACATCCAGCGGCCACAGGCTTTAATCCAATAGTGGTAAGCCCCTGTTGCTGAGCTTTGTGTAGCAAACCACAGCTAATCAGGGTTTTGCCTACTTCAGTATCTGTACCAGTAACAAAAAATGGTTTAGTCATTGGGCTTTTTTAAAATTGAATAGAAAACTTGATAAGTAGCTGGTAGACCCGAAGACTGTCGGAAAGCTTCATACTGGCTCGTTAGTTGCTGATACTGCTCACGGCTCATTAGTCCAGATCGACGCCTTCCATTGACAGTACCTGCACCTATATTTTTTAACCCTTGCAATACCACTTTCAGGTTTTGCTCATAAACCACTTCCTGCTTATTAATCGCTGCAACTGTTTGAAAACCACTGGCCTGAATCTGCTGAAGATGCCAATCAACGGAAGGATAGGTATTAACATGAACATAGTGATCAATCTGTTGCCAGGCTTGGTTTAGCTCAGTTAGCGTACCTTCAGTTAGCGTGCTGAATACAAAAAAACCACCTGGCTTTAAGGTATTTTCTATCTGGCTTAGCAGCTTAGGGAAAGACTGACACCACTGAATGGCTAGACTGGAGAAAACTAAATCAATGCTGCTTGCTCGTAAAGGCAGTTGCTCTGCATCCCCACAGCACCAATTTGCAGAAATACGTTTATGAGACCGAGCATGGGCTAACATACCATAGGCCAAATCCAAACCTAATAATTGGCCCGAAGAATAACGCTGGGTTAGTTGCTGCAAACCTTTGCCTGTACCACAACCTAGATCAGCAATAACCGAGTTATCTGGTAAGTCCGGCAGTTGCTGAACTAGCCGTTTCAACACCTGTTGCTGCAGCTTTGCAGCACTGTCATAACAGGGCGCAGCCTGACTGAAAGCCGCTGCAACTTTTTGTTTATCAATAATGGCTTGTTCACCAGCAGCTGAATGCTGGCTTTCATGAGTTGCAGGGTGATATTCACCAGTCAATAGCTTTGGTCCATCCCATGACCAGTCGAGTGTATCCAATCTTTTCATCACTGATTACACCCCATTGCAAACTGCTTTATTTTACTGACCAGCTCGACTGTGTCAGCCATTAGGTAATGGCCTGAGTTAGCAAGCATATCTACTGGTATTTCTTGCTTTTGAAACCATTCAACCAACTGGTGGTTCACTAAAGCATCCTTAGCGCCCAATAGATGCAGTTGAGGGCAAGTTAACTGCTGAAGCAGATTTCGCGTATCGAGAGTTGCCAACAGTTTAAGCCCTTCTGCCAGCACTTCATTGCTCAAACCTGCCTGAGGTTGCAATTGCTGGAGCCGTTTTGCTGTAGCCCGACATTTACCTGCCCCTTTTGCTACTAACAAGCAAAACTCTTTTAGGGTTTTAGTGGGTAATTGATTAAAGCCTTGCTGGAAAGCATTGAAGGTTGGTTGAGCCATGCCAAAAGGCCAGTCTTGGTTAGCAACAAAACAAGGGTTACTGGCCAAGGTAACTAAGGCCGCTTGCCCCCTCCTCTCCCTCTGGGTGAGGGTAGATGATGCTAGATTCAGTGTCTGATATGGAATAACAGCGCATTCTTCCACCGCTCTAAAAGGCCATCCTTGGCCTTTAGAGCTAAAGCTGTTCCAGACAGCAGCTTCAGAATACCCTGTTACCCCATACCCATTGGCTTTAGTTATAAGCCCAGCCAACAAACTCGCTAGTTGCCCTCCCAATGACCAGCCCACCAATACAACTGGCCCTTCTGGTAACTGGACTGCCATCGCATCAAGTAAGCGATCTTGGTACTGCCAAACTTCCAATTCAGTAGGCCACTTTAAAACCGTTACAGGCCACTCAGCAGATAAGGAGTCAGCAAGTGATTCAAGGGTAGCTGCAGGCATTGACCAACCAGGGATTAATACTAAGGAATATGATGCTGAATAATTCACTGACATACTGCTAATTCAACCGGCTGGAAGTGGTTTTAAACTGTTTGCAGGCTTGCTCTAACGACTCCAGCAACTGATTTACCTGCTGCTCAGAATGGCTGGCTGATAAGGTTATTCTCAGCCGAGAAGTTCCCACTGGTACAGTGGGTGGGCGAATAGCTGTCACTAATATGCCTTGGGCTTTTAGTTGCTGGCTAAGCATTAATGCTGCTTCGGCATCACCCACCACAATTGGTTGAATCGCGGTAACTGACTCCATTAACTGCAAACCAAGATGGCTAGCACCTGAGCGAAACTGGCTGATGTTCCGTTGCAACTTTTCTCGCCGCCAGTTTTCAGTTTGCACCAGCTTTAAACTGGCCAAAGTAGCCGCAGCAATAGCAGGGGGCATTGCTGTGGTGTAGATGTATGGCCGAGCAAACTGGATGAGCGACTCAATTAATACCTCATCCCCAGCAACAAAAGCCCCACTAGTGCCTAACGCTTTACCAAAGGTGCCAACTAATATGGGGATATCCTCAGCCGCTAGCCCTGCCTCAGTGACTGAGCCTTCTCCATTTGGGCCAAGACAACCAAAGCCGTGGGCATCATCTACCATTAACCAGGCACTATGTTGTTTAGCCACAGTTGCAATGTCAGTAAGCGGGGCAATATCTCCATCCATACTGAACACTCCATCAGTAACGATCAGCTGTTGACCTGTCTGATGCTGCTGAAGCTTTTGGGTTAAGCTAGCCAGATCATTATGGAGGTAACGAGTAAAACGAGCCCCTGACAATAAGCCACCATCAATTAACGAGGCATGATTAAGCTTGTCTTGTAGCACCACATCGCCTTTTTCAACTAAGGCGCTAATAACCCCAACATTGGCCATATAACCAGTGGAAAACAGCAGTGCTCGCTGTCGACCAGTAAACTCAGCTAATGCTTCTTCCAACTCATGGTGTAACTTTGAGTGGCCACTAACCAAGTGTGAGGCTCCACTACCTACCCCATACTCAACTGCCGCCTGTTGCAATGCAGTAATTACCTGGGGGTGGTTGGCCAGTCCTAAATAGTCATTACTGCAAAAATTCAGCAGCTTTTCACCATTACTAATGATTTCTGCACTTTGAGCCGTTTCGACTGTATTTCGCTGACGAATAAGCTGTTGCTGCTGACGTTGGGTCAAGCGGCTAGTGAGGCGGCTCCAATCTGTCATCTATACACCAGCTACTTACTGATTTGGCTGTGCAGCGTCGTAAAACATCTCGCTATTTTGCTTGTCTTGAATCGCTTGCAAAATATTCGAGGTTTGTTCTTCATCCGACTTTTCAATACGCTGCTCTGGTTTGATACCCAACCGCTTAAACAGCATTAAGTCTTTATTCTTTTCTGGGTTAGCAGTGGTAAGCAGGCACTCTCCATAAAATATCGAATTCGCGCCGGCAAAGAAGGCCAGTGCCTGCATTTCATCAGACATTTGCTCTCGCCCTGCCGATAGGCGTACATGGGAAGCAGGCATCATAATCCGAGCCACAGCAAGGGTTTTGATAAATTCAATAGGATCTAAATCTTCGACATTTTCCAGTGGTGTGCCTTCTACTTTTACTAACATATTAATCGGCACACTTTCAGGATGTTGAGGCAGGTTGGCAAGTTGAGCTAGCAGGCCAATGCGGTCAGTTAAGGTTTCACCCATACCAATAATGCCGCCAGAACAAACTTTAATACCCGCATCACGGACATTGCCCAATGTATTCAGACGGTCTTGATAAGTACGTGTAGTAATAATACTGCCGTAGAACTCAGGTGAGGTATCTAGGTTATGGTTGTAATAATCCAACCCAGCTTCTGCTAATTGATCCGCCTGCTCTTTCTTTAACATGCCCAGAGTCATACAGGTTTCTAAGCCTAATGCCTTCACCCCCTTCACCATTTCCAGCACATAGGGCATATCCTTTTCACGAGGGTGCTTCCAGGCAGCGCCCATACAAAAACGGCTTGCGCCGCCTTGCTTGGCTTCTTTGGCCTTTTCCAGTACTCGCTCAACAGCCAGTAACTTTTCTTTTTCTAAACCTGTGTTGTAATGACCACTTTGTGGACAGTATTTACAGTCTTCAGGGCATGCACCAGTCTTGATTGATAGCAATGTACTGGTTTGCACTGCATTGGGATCAAAAAATTGCCGATGAATGGTTTGCGCCTGAAACAACAGATCATTAAATGGCAGATCGAACAGCATTTTAACTTCGTCATAGCCCCAGTCATGACGTATAAGTTTGGCGTTAGAAGCTGTGGCAGTCATTTTCGTTATCCTACATCACCGGCTGTATGAGTTAGTCTTCATAATATAATTAGCCAAAGCGAAGAGCTTTTAGGCAAGGCCGTCGAGCGATGAGTCCCAGTAGCACTTTTATATAAATTAAAGTAGCTACCGCAAGTCATACAGTAGCAGACTTGCCCCCAGGAGCTTAGGTAAAACTAAGTGACTGGGGTGAAAAGCGACGACAACAAAGCCTAAAAGTTATTCGCGAAGGGTATGGACGACATAATATAAAGGAGAGACTATCTGTCAACCCAAAATGATCAATCAGGTTTACAAATGGATAAAAAACAACCTTTCACTACCGCACTCTTGCTGGTTATGTCAGGCATCATGTGATGCATATCACCGGTTATGCCAAGACTGTATTAAGCAGTTGCCACGAATAGCGCACCCATGTCGTCTTTGTGCGGAGCCACTGCCTTTTAAAACAGAAGATATGGTTTGTGGGCGATGTTATTCACAGCCCCCCAAATTTGATCACTGTATCCCCGCCTTTTGTTACAGTTTTCCTATAGACCACATGATTCACCAGTATAAATTCAATGGTAAGCTGATTTGTGGTCAGGCATTAACCACTTTATTACGAGAAAAGCTCATTAGCACTTACACTGGTGAACCATGGCCAGAACTCATCATACCTACCCCACTTCACCGCAAACGCGAATTACAACGAGGCTTCAATCAAGCCTTATTAATTGCCAAACAATTAAGTAAGCAACTAAATATACCTTTGCATCGCCACCTTATTCGCCGACATAAAAAAACCAGTGCCCAAACTGGCTTATCAGCAAAAGAGCGGCAGACTAATATCCGCCATGCTTTTCAGTTAACAAGCCAACCTTTACCAAGCCACCTTGCCTTAGTTGATGATGTTGTCACCACAGGAACAACTGTTAATGAAGTAAGTCGATTACTAAAAGATGCAGGAGTGCAAAAAGTCGACATATGGTGTATAGCAAAAACACCAAAATGGAACTAGTGCAAATATTCAGGCAAGACGTTGACATATATTGCTTCAGCCAATTACATTACCCTTCTTACTTTTGTAAACATTACAAAAGGCAGGGAAAATACATACAGGCTAGTTACAGGGTAAAATAGGGCAGCTCTTGAATAGAAGTATAAGGTCTTAGTTCATGACTAAAATAAAAGGACTCTTCACGCTTATCCTGACTTTATTTTGTCAGCAAGCCTTTGCTGACAAAAACAACATAACTGTTGCTGTTTCATCTAACTTTAAAAATACCCTTCATCAACTCATTCGCCATTATAAGCAAAATAACCCAAAGACCTATTTTAAAGTAAGTTCTGGTGCTACTGGTTTACTATATACTCAAATAAAAAATGGTGCGCCTTATGATGTATTTCTAGCAGCCGATCAGCGCCGCCCAGTGTTGCTTGATAAAGAAAATTTAATTATACCTAATAGTCGCTTTACCTACGCCTACGGTAAATTAGTATTCTGGCACCCCAAAGATAATTTCCACTTAACTCAAGGTAGTTTAGGCCAAGCAATTACCAATAGTCGCTTTATTAGTATTGCCAATCCTGACTTGGCCCCTTATGGCATGGCTGCTGAACAAAGCTTAAAAAAATTAAAGCTATGGGAAGCAGCAAAATATAAAGTGGTAATGGGTAACAATATTGCTCAAGCCTATCAATTTACTGCCAGTGGCAATGCTGACTTAGGGCTGGTTGCTCTATCACAAGTGATTACTCTTAAAAACAATACTTATTGGGTTGTACCCCAAAAGCATTACCAGCCAATTGTTCAGCAAGCTGTTTTACTAAAAAATGCCATTACCAATGATGCAGCCGTCGACTTCATTGCATTTCTAAAAAGCTCGGATAGCCACAACATTATTCAACGTAATGGTTATGGTACCAGCTCCGACGACGATTAAAGCCTGACCATAGTTCAGCAGCAACTCAATTTATTTACTGATTAACTACTTATAATGGATGTACTCACCGAACAAGACTGGCTAGCCATTAAACTTACATTGCAGCTAGCTTTAGTCACCACCATTATTTTATTACTAATCGGCCCTGGTATTGCCTGGTGGCTTGCTCATGGTCGGAGCCGTTTTCGTAATATGGTTGAAGCACTCGTGGCAATGCCATTAATTTTACCTCCTACGGTACTGGGTTTTTATTTATTAATTGCCTTTTCACCCAACTCCTTTATTGGTAATACTTGGTTACAACTGACAGGGAGTTCACTTACCTTTACTTTTCAAGGGTTAGTCATTGGCTCAGTGTTATATTCTCTACCCTTTATGGTGCAACCATTACAGGCTGCCTTTAACCAGCTGGATATTAAGTTATTACAAGCCGCCTCCAGTATGGGGGCCAATCGTTGGGATCAATTCTTTAACCTAATCATTCCCCTGACCAAACGCAGCTTCTTAATTGCCACCAGTATGGCTTTTGCTCATACCGTTGGTGAGTTTGGTGTGGTATTGATGATTGGTGGTAATATCCCTGGCGAAACCCAGGTATTATCAATCGCGTTATTTGACCATGTAGAGTCTTTGAATTATCAACAAGCCCACTGGCTAGCAGGGATTTTACTGGTCTTTTCATTTCTGTTGTTATGGCTGTTGTACAGCTTGCAACGTAATAATCAAGCTGCTAACTCTCCAACGGCCCATGTTAAGCTTTAACGTTCAATGTTTACTGCAAAATAACCAGGATCAGTTTCAATTAAGCGCTGCTGGAAAAGTTACCAACCAGGGTATTACAGCCATTTTTGGCCCTTCTGGCTGTGGTAAAACGACTTTATTTGAAACTTTCGCTGGGTTGAATCAACAAGCAACGGGACAAATTACCTTAAGTGAGCAAACCTGGCTTGATAGCCAAAAAAAAATATTTACTCCAGCTTATCAACGGGGAGTAGGTTATGTATTTCAGGACGCACGACTATTTCCCCACTTAACTGTATTGGATAACTTGAAGTTTGCAATTAGACGTCGGCTTAATGGCTATCAGCAGTACCTTAGCCTGAATGATGCGATTAGCCTGTTAAGTTTAGATAAACTGATTAATCGCTATCCTTATGAGTTATCAGGTGGTCAGCAACAACGCGTAGCTATAGCCCGAGGCCTGTTAGCAGCCTGCCAGCTGATATTAATGGATGAACCCTCAACTGCCCTTGATCGGGCCAGTCGTCGAGAAATCTGGAGCAGCCTGCACCATCTTGCCCAACAAATAGCGATTCCCTGGCTGGTAATTAGTCATGATATTCATGAAGTAAATCAGCTGGCAGATCAGGTTATTTTAATGGAAGAGGGAAATATCACAGCCAATATTGATATTTTTCAATTAAGCCACTACCTGCCACAACAACGGCTGGATTTACACCATATGGTGAGTGTTGTAGAAGGAAATTTAACCGAACACGACCAGCAGCATCACCTGTCTTTTTTTGACCTGGACGGGTTTAGAGTATGTCTGCACCAACTACCCTATAAACCAGGCAACCGTATCCGCCTGGAAATCCCTGCCAAAGATGTCAGCCTGGCACTGCAACCCAATCATAACACCAGCGCATTAAACAGCATTCCTTGCACTATCAGCAAAATAACCAATGTTGCTGATGGATTGTGTTTGATTGAGTTAACCATCAAACAGCAACGGATATTATCACTGATCACCAGTAAGTCGTGCCAGCAGCTACAACTGGAGTCAGGCAAAGCTATCTACGCCAGCATTAAAAGTGTAGCGCTACTGTCTAGAGCCATTGCTACTTAAATCTTTGCCTATCATCTACACTTGAAGCAGTAGTAAGTGCTGATTACATGAAAACCAACAATGAAACTCACTCTCACCACAAAACTGGCAATTGGGTTTGGTATTATTATTGCGCTAATAGCAGTCACGACTGTTTTAACATTACAGCGCACAACCCAAATCAACCAGGCTAAGAGCAGCCTGATTGAGCACCGTTTTGCAACAGTTAATGCGAGTAAAGAGCTGCTTAACGGCTTAAATGCTTCAATTGCTTCTTTGAGAGGTTATTTAATTCTAGGTAGCCAGTCTGATAAAGCAGAGCACTTTAAGAAAAGACGAGCATCTGCCTGGCAAGCAATTCAGCAATCACAACAGCAGCTTAGCCAATTATCAAATCAACCCAACCAGCAAGATCAACAGCTAAACGACCACTTAAGCCAACTTAATCCACTTATGACAGAGCTGCAGCAATGGCAGGATAAAATAGAAGCTATCAGTCATACTGAAGAAAATATTCCAGCCATTACGTTGTTACTCAATGATGCCGGGCCTTTTGCCGAAACTGCTTTAGACCAGCTCAGCATTTTAATTGACGAAGAAGACCAACAAATTGCGACTCCCAAGCGCAAACATTTACTGAAATTATTTGCTGATAGCCACAGCTCTTTGAGTAATAGTATTTCAAGCATAAGAGACTTTGTGATTACCAGTGATAATGATTTTGCTGAAAAATATCAGGAAAACTGGAAGAAAAACCAGGTAAGGTTAGAGCAGCTCAAGGAAATGACCTACTTATTTACAGACACTGAGTCGCGCATCTGGAAGCTCTACCTAGAAATGCGACAAATGTTTGCACCCCTACCAGAAGAAATTATCAAACGACGTAAGGCAAAAGACTGGAATAAAGCTAACCATTTAATGGCCACAGAGGCAGTACCAAGAGTAGAACAAATAACTGAGGCAGTTAATGCAATAATCCAACAGCAAAATCAATTAACCCAGCAAGACTCCAATTTATTAGGTAAAGCCATTGAAGAAATCAGTCTTACAGTAATCACAGCAAGCATAGCAGTATTAATAGTCAGTATTCTGATTGGCTTAGTGCTAAGCAAGCAGTTAGTAAACGTATTAAAACCATTAAACCGTAAAGCAAGTGAAATTGCCGAAGGTAATCTTTCTGGAAAGCTTTTACCCGTCCACACAAAAGATGAAATAGGCCGTCTAACAAACTCTATTAATCAAATGGCTAAGCAACTGCGTCAATTAGTTGAGCAAATGAATAGTACAACTCAGGACGTCAACCAAGGCACAGCTCAATTAACCAGTGCCAATAAACAGATTGTTGATTCCATGCTTCATCAAAATGAAAAAATAACCACTATTGCCAGTGCTGTCGACCAGCTATCTACTTCGGCCAACCAAATTGCTCAAAATACAGCAGAAGCATCACACCATGCCCAAGATTCTGCCAATATTGCCAATGAAGGTGGGGAGAAACTTACTGCAACTATTGCCACTATCAACGAAATTCAACAGTCGGTATTAAGCAGTAATCGGGCGGTGGAAAACTTAAATGCCAGAAGTGAAGAAATTGGTCGTGTTACTGAAGTGATTAGTGCTATTGCCGAGCAAACTGGTTTATTAGCACTTAATGCAGCAATTGAAGCCGCTCGGGCAGGAGAGCAAGGTCGTGGCTTTGCTGTAGTAGCCGATGAAGTAAGACAGTTGGCTCAGCGTACCAGTACTTCCACAGAAGAAATTACCCAATCCATCCAATCCATTCAACTAGAAACCAGTGAGGCTGTTAAATTGATGGCAAATGGCATCAAGCTAGTCGAGCAAGGTACTGAAAATGCCCAAGCTACTGGCCAGTCAATTAAGGAAGTGGTTGACCATGTCAATGATGTTGCCAGTATGATTATATCCATTGCTACAGCAACAGAACAGCAGTCCAATGTTATTCATGAAATAGCATCCACCATTGAAGAAGTTTCTCAGCTCATTCAGCTCGCTACTGACCAAACTCAAAATAATGCCCAAGCGACAACTCAGCTACTGGATAAAGCCAGCCAACTTGATGAGCAAGTTAAGCGGTTTAAGGTATAACTTGCAGTAGATTTATTATATAAAAGTGCCGCTGAAACTCATCACTCGGTGATTTACAGCAAACACTTTTAAGTCAACTAGTGTTGTTATCGCTACATTTACAGTTGTTGGCTAACCAATAGTCCTTCGCTGAGAAAATATACCACCTTATTTTTACACCTAAACATAATTCATGATAGGTATACATAATAAAAATTAAGTATCTATTTTTATTATTGATTAATAGAACAATACTCTGACTCTTTTGTACAGTTTATAGTAGCATTAGTTCCCAGTATGAGAGGGTGATTTTTTCTTCCATGTCCGACATAAGGATAATAATATACTGGCTTATTATAATCTTCTGCAAACTGTTTAATCACAGACTTGTAAATTAGCCGCTGCTCATCTGTTGGGTCAACAGGATAAAACTGTCCAAATATTATTGCGCTGACATTTAGCTCTTTCATAAAAAGAAGCTGGTGAAGGCTGCGGTCAAGTTGGCGAAATGAAGTACCTATATCTTCTAAGAGCAGGACTTTACCTGATAAGTCTGGTTCATATATTGTAGAAAATAATGAAGACACCAAAGTAAAATTACCACCCCTTAGCTCACCAGCAATCCCTTTCTTTGCTAAAGCATTTAGAGGCAATACATTTTGATAAGATACCCCTTTAGTCATTATTTGTTCCACTGACGGGAGTGGCTCTAGGTCGTTTACTCTTGGTGTTTTATCATCTTTATCTTTATTGTTTTTATTATAGCTAGCAACAACACCATGCAAAGATTTCCATTTCAAGGTCTCATTAACAAATGAATGAATAGCTGTAACATCACTAAACCCAACCAAAATTTTAGGTTTTGCTGATAATAACCTTTCTTTTTCCTTATGAAGATAGGGTAAAAGGTTTATCCCGCCACCACCTCCTTTAACAAACCAGATAATATCTATCTCGCTATCTAATAAAGCCTTCGTTAAATTTTCTGCTCTGGCGCTATCTGTATTAACATAACCGAAGTCAGAAACCACTTGGTTTAGGTACTTTTTTGAAACGCTATACCCACTCTCCAGTAATGTTTCAGCCACGCTATCAATTTTTTCTTCATCATATTGTGATGACACTGAGATAAGAGCAACTTTTTTATAAACTTCTGCTAATACTGGCAACGAATAGAAATAACAACAAATTACTAACACATAAAAAATCTTCACTACAGACCTCACAAACCACTTATTATTAATGTTTTTGAAGTAAACCTTCATTACCAAGCCAATCAAAAATCAACTCAGAAAACAATCAGGCTATCTACTTATAAATTTATTCGAATATTTTTTTATACAGAAGCTACAAATCAAACTCATAGCTAAGGCTGAATGTACGCCCTCTACCAGAGAAGTAATAACTTGAATGGTTACGGATTTGGCTAAAATAGTTGATATAATTTTTGTTTAGGACGTTCTCAACACCAAAACCAATACGCCCATAATTTCCCATATTGTAATTCACACTAAAATCGACTAGGCCATAGCCATCAAAATTTTGTTTGGAGCCTGCACCGTTAGCTTTTTTTTCCCGACTGAATAAGTGATTATATTGAATACGACCAGACAGATTATTATTAAACTCATGATCTACTGCTAACATCAGCCGATCTGGAGATAAATTTCTAAGATCCATATCACTGTCAACATCTCCATTGCCATTCGTATCAACCTGACCTTCAACATGGGAATACATCGTCTGTAGTTTTGTTTTGGACAATGCATGATAAGTTGCTTTTAACTCATAGCCTTTAATTTCAGTACGTTGGCGCTCGACATCATAGGTTCCCGCGCTGTTTAGCTTAAGATTTGCGCCATCTTTTGCTATTGACGTATATATACTGCTAGATATAGCAAAACTATCATTGCGATAACTCGCTCCTACCTCATAATTATCAGTAACCACAGGCTCTACAGCTGGCATAGTATTGAAATTAATAGGTGCATTACCCTTATTATTTGGAGAATTGCCGCCTACCCAATTACCACGAAGAATGCGCCCTATATCAGGCAAACCAAAACCCTGATTAAAACTGACAAAAGTACTTAGCTCAGGCGTGAAATTGTATATTGCCCCCACGTTAAAGACTGTTTTTGAAAACTTTTGCTCTCCACCAATGATATCAACATTGTGCTGGCCTGCATTTCCAAATCCATAAAGTGTTTTGCCATCATCAACTTTTACCCAAGTATTTTCAAAGCGAACGCCACCAGACAAGCGAAGGTTTTCCCCTATCATGAAGTCACCTTGGATAAAAGGTGCCAAACTACGGTACTGCATCAGTGGTGTTACTTTCAATCCTGATTGGGCCAACTCCTGAGTGGTTTCGTCCTGTAACCCATCAAGACCTGCTACCCAGATATCGTCTATATCAATAAGGTCACTACGCTCGTAGCTTAGTTTAAAACCTTTTTTGGAAGACTTGATTACTCCCTGGTCTTGAGATTTATCAGGAGTTGGCCACCACAATGCTTGACCAAACACAGCATTATAATCTTGCATAAATAACTTGGCTGTTAATGAGCCTTCGGCCAAGTCATAGTGATTATACGTCAGGCTGTAGATATCCATTGAATTGCTGACTGGCTTACCTTCAGGCTTGCCTTTGGTAACAGTGCCAGGTATATCCTTTTTAAAATCACCTGGTACAGCAATATAATTGTTGTTGCTTTTAAGCCTGTATTGATTAGCAAAAAACGTTAAACGCTGACTCCCTTCATCAAATTTGTAGCCTCCTTTAAATAGCCCATTATAGGAAGTCGAGTCTTGTGTTTCCCCTTGGATTTGATTCATACCAATTGGTTTACCATTTCCATCGTAGTACAAACCTTGCTCTTGCCAGGATCCTGCTAAAAAAAGATCATAATGCTCATCAAACTGACTTAAGCTATAGTGGAGTTTATGGCCAGCCCCATCATTATGCAGGTTGGATGTAATACGAGAGCCAATCGTCTGCTTCCACTCATCACCAGGTTTAGCCCCTTTAGAGATGTAGTTAATAATACCGCCTGTTGCTCCTATCCCTTGTACGGCACTAGCGCCGTTAATGACTTCAATACGCTCAATCATCGAAGGGTCAATGGTGTATCCATAGCGATTACCATTACGTAATGGGTTATTTTGTGGTATGCCGTCAACCATAATGAGCACATTACGGCCACGCATATTTTCTCCTTGGTTAGATAGTTTCTGACGGCTTGGAGTAAAACTGGGTACTAGGTTAGCAATTACACTGGTAAGGTCATCAGCAACTAAGGTTTGCTGTTGAAGCTCTTTTGAGTCAATGACAGAAATCGCACCAGCAATTTTATCAATATCTTGCGCATAACGAGTAGCGGTAACGACAACAGAATCCATTTGATACGAAGAATCTTCTTCTGAGGACGGTTCTTCAGCAAACACTGCATAGGGTAAAAATATTACAACTCCCCAAAAGGATGAAAGAGATAAATGTGTATACTTCAAAACAACCTCACATTTAAAATTGTTGAGTGGTAGAAAATAATTTTTATTAAACGATTTTCGTCGTATTTTTAATTAATACTTCTTATGAAGAATGTTTATCATCAAAGCAAACTGCAATTGGGTTAAAGTGGAACACACATTGGTGTGGATGAAACAGGATCACTTACGACTAATGCATCCAAATTGAAAACTTGTTTGAGTAAAGACTGCGAGAAAATTTCTTGAGGTGAACCTTCAGCTACAACCTCCCCCTGATTTAATACCACCAAATAATCGCTGTAACGACAAGCCTGATTAAGATCATGCAGTACGAGAATTATAGTTTTTCCCTTCTCTTTCATGGTTTGCATCAGCTTCATGAGTTCCACCTGGTGTGACAGATCAAGATAGGTCGTTGGCTCATCCAGCATTATTACTTCAGTATCTTGTGCGATAACCATCGCAACCCAGGCCCGCTGTCGTTGACCTCCAGATAATGATTCAACTTTGTGCTCTGCAAGCTCAAAAACACCAGTTTCTTGCATAGCTTCATCCACCAAAACGCGATCACGTTTATTTAGTACACCCCAATGAGAGATATAAGGAGAACGACCATACTCAACTAGTCTACGCACCGTAATACCTTCTGGGCTATGTAAGAGTTGAGGGAGCAGGCACAAACGCTGTGCTAGTTGCCTGCTTGGATAGTTATTCAGAGGTGTTTGATCAATGAGCACTTCACCTGATTTTGCTTTATTAATTCGACACAAAGCTTTAAGTAGGGTGGATTTGCCACTGCCGTTAGGGCCAATTAATACTGTTATTTTTCCGCTGGGTATGGAAATTGACAGATCTTTAACGATATTTTTACTTCCATAAGCAACATAAAGTTTATGCGTTGATATCATTACCAGCCTTTGTATCTATGCAGCAAAAAAATAAAATAAGGAGCACCAATCAGAGAAGTTATGATTCCCACAGGTAACTCAATGGGAGGCTGAATTCCACGGGCTAATATATCTGCAACCAACACGAGTAAAGCACCTAAGAAAGCAGCAGCAGGAAGTAAAAAACGGTGGGAATGACCAAATAGTAAACGCGCCATATGAGGTGCAAGCAAACCAACAAAACTAATGGTTCCGCAAATCGATACACTAATACTGGCAAGTAATATCGCTATGATTAATGCTAAAACCTGAACTTTCGCAGGCTGTATTCCCAGTACTTCTGCACTTTCTTTACCAAGCCCCATTATATCCAGGCGCCATGCTAGCCATAACGCAGGTAAAACCAACACTATGAGGCTCCACCAAATAAAAGGCACATGTTGCCAATTTCGTCCCCACAAACTGCCTGTTAGCCAGACCATTGCAGTGTTGATTTCAACCGGATGAATTATTAGTAAAAGATCGATACCACTGGAAATAAAAACACTGACAGAAATACCAACTAAAGCCAACCTAGCTGGCGTTGGTTGGTTTATTTTAGCTATCAGAATAATCAGGATTCCTACTATCAGCCCTCCTGACATGGCACTTATTGATAGCAAGTAAAGTGGTACACCTGGCTGATAAACAAGTAGTGCTGTTGCTACAAAGCCTGCACCTGCACTAATTCCCATTAGATCTGGTGATGCAAGTGGATTTCTAATTATCCCTTGAACTAATACGCCAGATATTCCAAGGCCAGCACCAACACCAATAGCCAAAAAAATACGTGGTAAACGATATTGATTAACAATAAAATCAAATTCACCGCCATACAGCAGAGATTTCACCACTTGCATTAAATTAAGTTCGCTAGCACCAACAAATAAACCTGCAGCACTGATAGCTAATAAAAGAGTCGCTAAATAAAATATTTTTAGAGTGCGTGTGATAAGCGACTCCTTAATGACAATGCGATAAAGTAAGGTGAACCTATTAATGCAGTCATTACACCTACAGGCGTTTCTGCTGGAAACACAATGGCTCTGGAAAAACCGTCTGCCCAAATTAAAAAACTACCGCCCAGCAGCGCACAAGCAGGTAAGAGAAAGATAAAGTTGTTGCCCACCAGTATTTTGGCTATGTGAGGAGCCAAAAGGCCAATAAAAGCAATTGGACCTGCAACGGCAACACTCACAGTGGTCAATAATAGAGCTGAAATACAAGCAATAATACGCGTAAGCTGGATATTAAGCCCCAGCCCCTTTGCTACCTCATCACCTAGTGTCAGCATATTTAGTCCGCGGATAGAGTAAATAGCTAAAGCACAGCCAACCAAGCTAATAGGCCAAAGGCTTTGCCATTCTCGCCAGCCAATATAAGCGACTGATCCCGCCAACCAACTTACTCCATAAGCTGAATCATCAGCCAATATGACTGATGTACGAGTCAAACCAACAAATAAAGCATTTATAGCAATACCAGCCAGAATAATTTTAAGTGGGTGAGATCTAGTTGAAAAAAAACCGCCTAGCAGCATCACCAATACACCACTCAATGTACCACCAAGCAGTGCATTAACGGTTGTGGGTAATTGTGCTAAACCAATTACACCGATACTTGCGGCAGTTATGAAACATGCTGCTCCTGCATTTATACCCAGAATGGTTGGTGATGAAAGAGGGTTATGCGTTAAATTTTGCATGATAGCCCCAGCGATAGCCAAATTAGCACCAATCAAGAACGAGGCGAGTGCTCGTGGCGCTCGTAAAGTTGCTAAAAGTTGATGCTCTACAGAGTTACTATCAAAGGCAAATAAATAGCCATATAAGTCAGAAACGCTTAACTCAAAGCTGGACCAGGCGATCATAGAAAATATGTATCCAGCAACTGCCGTGGTTAATAAAAATAGCCATAAAGCGGGCTGAAGAAGTTTAAATGGACTCATTGGCTATTAAGTAGTGTATCTAAGTCTTTTGCAATGATTTCAGCAGCAATCATCCCTCGATTCAGCGACCATAAAGCAGGCGAAACCTTGATAATTTGTTTTTTTTGAGCAGCAGAAAGCATTCTAAACAGAGGATTTTTTTCCCATTCATCAATTACAGTTTCGTTTTTATAAGGTCCAATAAGCAGCCAGTCTGGGTTAATTTTCAGTAATTGCTCCAAGCTGGTTTCAATATAGGGTTTATTGATCTGTTGTGAAATAGGACTGCTTAGGCCCAGAGCATCAATAACCCCACCAGCATATGACAACGGGCCATGCATCCACATACCTTTGTCAGTTACCACAGCAAATTGGACTTTATCCTGCTGCAAAAATTTAGCTTGGTACTTGGACATCACTGCTTCATGCTGATTAATGCGATCTTTCATTTGTTGTTCTTTATTTAGTGCAACACCTATTTTTAGCGCCGATTGAAGATTTTCTTGATAGCTTTCTCCTCGACTCTTCAGCAATAAAGTTGAAGCAATTTTTGATAAATCTTCATAAATCGCCGAGTGACGCTGCTTATCAGCAATAATTAAATCAGGATTTAACTGTGCAATTGCTTCTATGCTAGGTTGAGATCGCATTCCAACGGAAGTCCAGGGCTTGATAATAGCCCGTACCTCGGGTATTACCCGCTCAGTATCTTTATCATCAGCTACGCCAATTGGGGATACATTGATTGAAGCTAGAGCATCAACAAAAGAAAATTCCAGTACTACAATACGCTTAGGAGATGCTGAAAGAGTGAGTGCATCATGTTGATTAGAGGCTAGAATGGAGCATGTATACAAAACTAGAAGTAAACATATAAGTTTTATTTTTTGCACAGTTCAATTCGCACTTATTACAAAGTAAAATCAAATTTTAATATAAACCCTCCAGCAAAAGCAAATGATAATCATTATTGACTATAAGCAATTATATGCCTATTTACTTTTTAATACTCTCTTACAGGTTGTAGGTATTGGATAAAGACACAGAAAACTACGCAAATAAGCGTCTATAGAGCCCAGCTTGCTCATGAATCGTTATTATTTCTTATACAGTTTTTCACTCACTAATTTATATATATCCAATGCGAAGGGTTTTTAGGTGAGGAGCGATGACAGTTAAATGCTCCTGCATAAACTGCATTCCCACCATCCTTGGTGATCATAAAAAAACCTAAAAATGATTCGCGACGGATATAAGTTAATTGTAAAGAACTCAAATCCGTTAGCTTTCCTTTATAAGATTTTTTCTAACTTATTGAAAAGTTATGGGCTGCCAATATATTAAATCAAATTAATAGTCGACAAAAATTCTTCACCGTATACGCCAGTATCTACCTATTACTCTCTCTGCTTATTGCTGCTATTTTTTGCTTCTTCAAGTTAGGTGATGATTGACTCTCAATAACCATACCACTGCTAATGAAATAGCATAACTTAAAAAGTTACGCTTATGTAACATTTTTAGAGCGCATCAGTCAATAGAAACTTATCTTTGTTGTGGAACAATTCTCTGCGGCTTTGTTGTTGGTTATCTTTTCAGCATAAATACGTTGCAGCTTATAATCCTAAACCCATAGTCAATAAAAGTAGACATGACTACATTTTAACCTATCATCTGATACTTACGTTCAATACCACAACTAATATGAAGCCCATAACAAACCTAGATAGTCACACTTTCCACACAGAGCTGCTAGGCTCAATGTATGAACAAAATGAGTAGGAAGTCAACTTGTATAAATGCTATTTTCAATTGAGTACTCTTATATGCTTTCTGCTGGTATTTAGTGCCTTTTCTGCCGAAAAAGTAATATATCCACAGTCTACAAAAAGGGAGCTTGATATTGAAGAATTACTACATATCATCATTGATGCTTCAAAAAAAGATTTTGGAGCATGCGAGTTGGTTTCACATGAAGAGAAAGTCAATGAAGCAAAGCTTCGATATTTAATAACGCATGGATCAGCCTATGATGTAATTTGGAGCAGCGCCACTCCTTATCTTGAAAAGTATTTAATTCCTATTTGGCAACCCATTAGAAAAGGCTTATTAGGTTATCGTATTTTTATCATCCGCAAACAAGATCAGCCAAAATTTTCTAAATTAAAAACGTTGAATGAGCTGAAGAAGCTTACAGTAGCCCAAGGACGCTTTTGGAATGACGTGGAAGTATTCAGAGCGAATAATATAAATGTTCAAACTAGTACAGACTATGAAAGCTTATTTGATATGGTATCTAAAGGAAGGGTTGACTACTTTTCTCGAGGCGTTAATGAAGCTCCAGAGGAATACGATGACCGGATAGAACGCTTACCAAACTTACATATTGAGCAAGATATCTTAGTATACTATCCTTGGCCAAAATTCTTCTATGTTTCCAAAAAAAAGCCACAACTAGAAAAAAGAATCAAACATGGTTTTGAGTTAATTAAAACTAATGGTCAATATGACAAGTGGTTTTGGAAACATAATGAAGAAGCTATAAAAAGGGCCAAGCTGAAGTCAAGAAAGTTATTCAGGCTACATAATCCTCTTTTCACAAAAGAGTCATTACTAAATGACACATCTTTGTGGTTTAACCCATTCGAATAAATATAAATATCAACGAAAACTAAAATTCATTCGTGAAGGATATATCCAGAATGCTGCATTTGTTGCTTTGCAATATCTTGGCTTTCTTTTAAAAATTGCTCAATACTAATTCGCCCCTTTAATACCTCAACCAACTTTAAGCTTATTTGATGTCCAATAGCAGGAAATTCTGGAATCCCTACATATTGAATTCCAATATAAGGTGATGGAGTCAAAGTAGGCTCATGTGGATCAGCAGATTGAATTGCATTGAATACAAACGTTGCAAACGGCGCTGCTTGCAAATAGTCTTTATGTTGATACGTAGACTTTCTTGTGCCTGGAGGCACAGATACCCACCCTTCTTGCTGTGCAGCCAGTTTTATATAGTCTTTTGATGTTGCCCAAGTAATAAACTTAAATGCTGCTTCCTTCTTATGAGATGATGCAGGGATAGCTAATGCCCATGACCAAAGCCAGTTTGCGCCTTTTGACGTTTTAGCTACTGGTGCATTAGCAATACCAAACTTATCATATACTTTTGAATATTTTGGATTAAATAACAAACCAGCAGCAACTGTAGCATCAATCCAGATACCACATTGGCCATTAGCAAATAATGACAAATTCTCTACAAAGTTGTTATTAATAGGCTCAGGTGGCCCATAATTTATAATTAAATTTTTATACATAGATACTGCTTCATGCCATGGAGCAGTATCCAGAGTAGGCATCCACTTGGTATTAAACCATTGGCCATTATATGTATTTACCATTGTGCTTAGCAAAGCCATGTTTCCACCCCAGCCAGCTTTTCCTCTTAAGCATATCCCGTATGTCTGTTCAGTAGGATTATGGATTTCAGCAGCAATTTGTTTTATTTCATCATAGGTAGGCTGTAGCGGCATTTTAATATTTATTTTTTTTAATAAATCAGTACGATAATAAGTCACAGAGCTCTCTGCATAAAAAGGGAGTGCATACACTATATCTTGATAAGATAGGCTTTTTTTAACATTTTCAATGATATCATCTATATCATATTCTTTTGGAAAACTATGTAGCGGTGTTAACCAATTTCGCTTAGCCCAGATTGGTGTTTCATAAGTACCTATTGTCATTATATCAAACTGACCATCTGCTATTGCCAAGTCTCCCATTAAACGCTTACGTAAAATATCTTCATCAAGAATTCGCCACTCCAATGTGATATTAGGATGCATGGCCTCAAAGTGCTTGGATAATCCTTTCATCAGGATCATATCGTTATTATTAACGGTGCCAATAGTTAATTTTTGTTTAGAGGTATCATTAGCTGCTTCAGACATCAAACCGTGCTTTAACATAATTTTTGTTAGTATTCCATTACCAGTAGCTACCTTCAATCCCTTATTGAATATTTTTATATTTTTTTTAAAATTCTCAGATTTAGTAGAAAAAGCAACATAAAAATTACTTTGAAGCAAGGGAGGCGGCATAAACTCAAGCTTCCCAATAAAATGTGGCCGTTTATTAATTAACAAGTCAGCTGCTGTATATTTATCAATTACAGCAAAATCTATTCTATTGGCGATAAGTTTATCAATATTTTGGATATCACTACTAACAAGATCAAGCTTTAAAGTTTGAGCTTCACTATAGTTTGATAGAATATCCTCTGTTCCTCGTACCGCACCAAACTTATACTTATCTGTAAATACTAGTTTATGCCAAGAACGATCTTTCAAATCAGAGAAACTTCCAATCTGTAATGATTTCTTTTTTATTAATCCAATACTGCTTCCAGGAAAAGGGTTAGATAGCTCAAATACATTACTCGTTATTTTCTGGTGATAAAAGGGCAGTAGCCCATCGACTTTACCTTGCTTTGCTAACTCTTTTGCTCTGGCTAATGGATAAAATTTTATATCAGTTTGATAGCCAGAAAGACTGTAAACTTCTTTCACCAGTTCAGCAACATAACCATTATTTAATAAGTTTTGTCCAATATAGGGCTCTTGCTCGGATGCAGCAAAACGTACTATGTTTTCTGACAGCCCCCCCTGACAAAATAAAAGCCCAGCACATAGCCAACTGTAGTTAGATAACACCAACTGTTTTAGCAAGTATTTCATTTCATCTGATAATTAATTTTGCCAAAAATCACTGGCTGTTTGCCTTTTAAAGCTGCATTTAAACCAGTCTTCATACCTCGCTCTACATCCCTTAGCTGGTCTTTCAATGCCAACACTGAACCAAAGTAAATGGTGTTATTTCCCCCTCTCCTCAGCACTACAGATCTTAGGTAGTTTAAATAGTAGAGCTAACCATACAGATGCCAAGCTTATTTTTCATTAAACGCTACTCCAAACTACTACAAATCGCGCTTAACTATAAATCTTAGCTATAAATTGTCTTAATGCCCTTAAGAAAATGAAATAAATTAGTATTTACCTATAGCTAAAGCGAATGGCTTTTAAGTGGCTATATAAAAATATTAGCCAGCTCCCCTTTCCGCCCTACTCATTCTATGGCACCCTTTATATAGTCTTTACACAGAGTAAGTTCTGTTGACTGTTTGGCTTATAGGTAAACTGTCGACGGATATGAATTATCTTTTATCGTATACAGAGGTTAGCATGAGCCATCCTTATGACAGTTTAACTCCCGACACTATCATCGAGGCTGTAGAGTCATTAGGCTATCTCAGTGATAACCGAATTTTCCCATTGAATAGCTATGAAAACAGGGTCTATCAGGTAGGAATAGAAGAAGAAACACCATTAATTGCTAAGTTTTATCGACCAGGGCGTTGGAGTAAAGAACAAATTCTTGAAGAACATGACTTCATTGCAGAGCTTGCTGAAGTGGAGCTTCCCGCCGTGCAACCGGTAAAACTAGATAACTGTACATTGCATGAACACCAAGGATTTCAATTTGCCCTATTCCCCCGTTATGGTGGCCATGCCCCAGAATGTGATGACGCAGATACCCTGCTCCAACTGGGTAGATTGTTAGGACGTATACACCAAGTAGGGGCAGTTAAACCTTTTCAACATCGCCCTGGAATCACTATTGAACAATATGCCATCAACAGCTACCAGTTTTTACTAGAGAGTAACTTTATCCCGTCAGACTTAATTAAAGCTTATCAAACTCTGGCTGAAGACTGCATCAAACAGGTAGAAGCTATTTGGCAAAGCGGAATTAAGCCGACCACTATTCGAATCCATGGTGATTGTCATTTAGGTAACATTTTAACCCGAGGAGATCAGTTTCACTTTGTTGATTTTGACGATAGCCGTATGGCTCCTGCCATTCAGGACTTATGGATGTTTCTCTCTGGAGACCGCCATCAACAGACAGCACAACTATCAGAATTGATAGATGGTTATAATGAGTTTTATACCTTTAATACCAGTGAGTTAAGGTTAATAGAGGTATTTCGTACCCTACGGTTGATGCATTATAGTGCTTGGTTAGCTAAGCGCTGGGATGACCCTGCCTTCCCTCATAGCTTTACCTGGTTTAACACTCCCCGCTATTGGGCTGATCATATTTTAGAACTACGAGAACAGCTAGCTGCCTTACAAGAGCCTCCACTCAGCTTGTTTTAGTGCTGAACCCAATAAATAAGTAGCATCTTCGCTAGATTGCCCAGAATATTTGATATCCGATGAAATATTCTGGCTAACGACTTTTACGTATAGAACTACTTAGCAAAATGCAACCAAAACAATAAGCAAGGTCTCTTAACTAGCATACAATGGATCGCTTTTAAGAGGTCATACAGCTGTTGCGGTAGTACTACTCATAATGCGAGCTAGTATAAAGACTACGACAGCATGAAGTACATTAGCAGAATGTTAACAATGTTAATGATGAATAGCTAGGTAATTATGTTATATCAATCTATACAACATATAGTGAAATGTTTTTCCGTCGGTTTATTATTGGTGTTGCTTTTAAAACCTGTCTATTTATATGCAGCAGGAGACGAAAGTGGTTTAGACATTAAGCTACCCACTACCAGCGCTTTGACCGAATCATTAAAGCGCATTGAGAAAAAAAAACTCGAAGAAAACGAAGCTGAGCTACTTCGAGATATTATTGAAAAAACAATTGATGATTTAAACAATATCGAAAAATACAAAAAGAAATATAAAGAACTTCGCATCGAGTACAAAGCTATCCCGGCCAAACTTAAGAAAGTTGAAGCCGAAGCAACCAAAATCACCATTCCAGAAAATGAAGCATTATTAAAAAAATACCAAGGCATGGACTCCAGAGCCCTTGATGAAACGATTAGCGACAAACAAGGACAATTAGCAGAGTTTCAAAGTCAACTCGATCGAACTAAAAGTTTGATCACCATTACTCAGAAGCTGCCTGAGTCTACCAAAGAAGAAATCAGAAAAAATAATGACCAAATTGCAGAGCTAAACGTACTCATTCGTGATATCGAAAGTGGCGAAGATAGCGATAGCTTTCCTGAAGAACGCTCTCAACAAAACTTGGCCCATATTGAGTTACTACAACAGAAAAGCAGCTTACTACGTCTTCAGGGTCGTAACAGTAGCAAAAGCTTAAAACTGCTCCAAGCCCAAGAAGCACTGCTTAGCGCCCAAATAAACCTTATGGATAAGCAAGTTAAAGCGATGGAAACGCTGGTTATTTATAAGCGCAAAGAAGAGGCCGATAAAGTACGTGAGTCTGCAACTAAAGTAACCGAGTCTATTACTAAAAATCACCCCATTGTACAAAAAGAAGCAGCTAAAAACCTCGATCATAGTAATGCTTTGTCACAGGTTGCAGAAAAGATTGGTGTCTATAGTAAAAAAGTTTCTAAAATCAAGCGTGACCAGGAAACCATTAAAAAAATACAGCAGGATATTGAGCAGCAAACAGCATTATTAGGAGGAAGTCATAACCTAGGCAAATTCCTTCGTAAGCAAAAACAAAACCTACCTAAAACAGAGTTTATCCAAGATTTGCCAGAAGTTATTACCAACCTACGCTTTGAGCAGTTTCAGCTAGAAGGAGAGAAGAAAAAGTTAAAAGAAAGATACATCAAAAAGCTTAGTAAAAAGCTGCCAGAAGATATCCCCAAACAAGAGCACGCATTAATTATCGATGAAGTAACCAAACTGGTTAATACCAGAAAAGAGCTTCTAGACAGCTTAATCAACCAGCATGACAAGCTACTAAAAGAAGCAATTGAATTAGCAGGTGATCAAAAGTCTCTAGAAAAGAGTCGTCATGAATTAGCAGTAAAGCTACAGAAGCAATTATTCTGGATTGCCAGTAACGATCAAATGGACCTCGACTGGTTTGGCAGCTTTAGTGACAACTTTAGTAACCAAATGAGCAAGCTAAAAGGTAACCCTTGGAACTCATTAATTCAAAATGTGCAAGCTCGCTGGCCCCTTGCCTTGATGTTTATGGCACTTATTCTGTTTTGTATTTTTCGCCGCCATTCACTGGTTAACTATCAAGCATGGCAAACAGAAAAAGTAGGTAAGGTACAACGAGACAACTTGTCAGTAACACCCAAAGTGCTGGCAGTTAGCTTTATGCATTCACTGCCCATTCCACTTGCCTTATTGGCTTTAGGCTTTTTTATGAATGGTGGTGAAACCAGTACGCTCAGTAAAACACTAAGCGACGGCTTTATTGCTGCAGCGATAGCATCGTTGTGTGTAATTTGGCTAAAAGAAATTACTAAACCTGATGGTATTAGTACCGAACATTTTAAGTGGAAGCCGAATGTCAGTCAGCATGTTCATCAACATACAAGACGACTTGCATTAGGGTTAGTGCCACTTGCATTTATTACTGCAGCCTCTTCTCATTTAATGGTAGCGCTGGATAGCGATGTAATCGGTCAGATTCCCTTTATGATTGCTTCTTTGTTATTAAGCATGGCGCTGGTCAGGTTAATTCAACCACCACTTACTTTGTTTAAATCAGTACTACTCCATTACCTGTTTGGTTACTTCTTTGCATTGACTCCACTGGCAATGGTTGTACTGACTTTAATGGGATATTTCTATACCGCACTGACAGTACAAGGCCTAGTACTCACCTCCCTTTATGTTGTATTTGGCTGGACTATTATTCACGCGTTAATTATTCGTAATTTACATGTAGCCGCTCGCCGTTTGGCTTTCCAGAGAGCTTTGGAAAAACGTGCTGCCAGCCGAGATGCCGAACAAAGCCAGGATGTATTTGAAGAGCCTACAATAGACATTGAAGCAATCAGCAGCCAGTCTACTCGGCTAATTAATGCTGCTATGCTCGCCATGCTTGTAGGTATCTTTTATCTTATCTGGTCGAGCTTATTACCTGTTTTCGAATACTTAAACACCTTTACTCTTTGGGAATACAAATCCACAACAGATACTGGGACTGAACTCGTTCCCATCAAGCTAAAAGATTTTTTGCTGTCACTGCTTATCTTTGGCATTGCCATGGTTCTAAGTCGTAACCTACCTGGTTTGCTGGAAATTGCCATTCTGTCAAAACTCAGACTTCGCCAGGGAAGCGCTTATGCATTAACCACAATGGTGCGCTATCTGATTTCAGGTTTTGGTATTATTATGGCGCTATCCACCTTGGGACTGGAGTGGAGCAAATTACAATGGCTAGTTGCAGCACTCGGTGTAGGTTTAGGCTTCGGCTTACAGGAGATTTTTGCTAACTTTATTTCGGGCTTAATTATCTTGTTTGAACGCCCCGTTCGTATTGGTGATACTGTAACCATTGGTGATCAACACGGTGTTGTTTCTCGAATTAGAATTCGAGCTACTACAATCACTGACTGGGATAATAAAGAAATCATTATTCCCAATAAAGTATTTGTTACAGACCAGCTGATCAACTGGTCATTGTCTAACCCCATTACTCGGGTCATTATCAATGTCGGTGTTGCCTACGGTTCG
Source organism: Spartinivicinus poritis (assembly GCF_028858535.1). NCBI lineage: Bacteria > Pseudomonadati > Pseudomonadota > Gammaproteobacteria > Oceanospirillales > Zooshikellaceae > Spartinivicinus > Spartinivicinus poritis. Next base: position 33,146 of record NZ_JAPMOU010000017.1, on the reverse strand, counting down.
GATTTAGACTTAACCCGCAAGCTACTGTTAAAAGCAGCTCATGAACACCCCAAAGTGCTACATGACCCTGCACCTGATGTGTTTTTCCTAGCTTTTGGTGACAGCACTTTAAATCATGAGCTACGCATTCATGTTCAAGAGCTAAGAGACCGACTACCCGTTATAGATCAGCTAAACAGAACAATCAATCAGCTATTTGCAAAGCATAATATTGAAATTGCCTTCCCTCAACAAGATATACATATAAAAGAGTGGCCACAACAAATGCTACCCAGCCCAGAGGACGACAGTTAGTTTTAAGAGACCTTTAGTATAAAAAAAGACCCTACTGGGTCTTTTTTTATACTCGCCAAAGCGAAGGATATAGGCTACCTGCTCCACATTATGTGTACATCAAACGACTCTTTCTTGAATTCTATATTGCATTTTCTATTCTTATATTAGTGCGCCTAAAATATGGGCTTACATTGGTCATACTCAATAGATGAGTATCTCCCATAGAAAAGTATAATTAGGAGGAAAGTACTCTATAGCAAAATGAAGCATAAAATTTCTGTATCCAAACACGATACCCATAACCTTGAAATAAAGTCATTACTGATACCCAAAACAAAAAAGGAAGTATCAGATGTTGCCTTCTATTTTATAGCCCCACGCACATTGGGTATAAGCAATCTGAACAAAGAAGAAGCTTATTCATATATCAGTAGCCGGGTTCGACTGGCTCTATCTTCTAAATCACTAAAAAGCCAAATTTCAGACCAGAATTCTTTTCTCAATACTGCGATTCAAAACCAAAAATATGATTTAAAAGTTATCCGAAAGCTGGGGGCCTATTGGTGGGATATTATAAAAAAGAAAACAAAAACACATACCAAAACCATTAATCGCTTAACCCAAGAAACCAACCCAGAAATCAGATCAAAAAATATTCTTCAACTAACTAATGATATTAAGCAGATTACAGAAGTAAATAAAAAAATTTGGGGAACATGCTTGTCTCTACCAAGCTCCGAACATCGATCAAACTTCGCAACTTTCTTAAACTACGTTAATGTCCGCTATATTTACTCAATAAAAACCTATATAAATAAAAGCAACTTACATATCGACACAGATATAGCCCGGATCGATAGTTTATTAAAAAACTTAGCTTATGAGGAGTCAAGCTATTCAAAGCAAGCTCAACTAAATACTGACTTAGCGAATGAGAAAGAAGCTGAAGACTATTTAGTCAAGATCAGCAAACTCAAAAAATACTTTCAATCTGAAATGTTTGTTGACACAAAGAATAACAAAATTGCCATTAAAAAACTTAAAGAACCTATTGCTGTATTTTCTGCAATTCTAGCAGCTATCTGCGGATTTACTGTTGAAAGAGTTGCAGCATCAAACTGGGAAGCTGTAAGTAGAGGCGGATTATACCTAATGGCTCTAGCCATTATTGGTTATGCGATTAGAGATCGGCTTAAAGATAGAATTAAGCTAGTTATCAGTAATTGTTTATCTAACTATTTCCCAGATAGAAATATAGCATTAGATATTCAAAATAATAAAATTGGCTTTATAAAAGAATGGTTTCATCTAACCGACTCTTCTACACTTCCAACCTCAGTTCATCAACTAAGATACAACGAACTGGGAAGTAAAATTGACAAATATCAGCCAGAGGATATTATTCATTTCAGGTATTTATATACAATAAACCTACAAAATGAAGTTCAGAATACTGGCTATGAGCTTCAGAATATCATTAGAATCAATATGGGAAGATATTTAGAAAACCTTGATGAAGCCTATAAAGAAATACCTTCCTTTACTAAAAATAATGAAGTAGTAGCACTATCAACAAGAAGACTATACAACATCTACTTAATTGCAGAAATAAAAAAATGCGAAAAAACCAAAAGTAACGTAGCATTTAAAATCGCCATAGACAAAGAGGGAGTAAGAAATGTGGAAAAACTTAGTATTCACAAGCAATCATAGCAACAACTTATACCTAATATATATTATTCTCGACTAAAAATAATCTTCACTCTGAGTCTACCATCACAAGATAGTAGACCAATACTATTCCGGCTCTAATATGTTTTATCCGCCTCACGCATTATATTACAAAAAAGTGCTCCTTGTTCAATAGCATCGTCTAAGGCAACATGCGTATGTGGAAGCTTATCAAACCAGCGTTTAGGCATATTTTTTTTAGTGGATTCACGATAATTCGTTTTTAATACAGCCATCGCATAGGTTTTAATATCCAAACCGGAGTGAGAAAATGGACTTTCGCCAGCAAAACGAATTAAATACCAGTAAATAAACATAAAGTCGTAAGTTGCAGGATAGCCAACAAACACTGGTGTACCAGGCAGCGCTTTTAGCCACTCTACATAGTTTTTCATTGCAACATCTGGTGATTGACAGTTTTCCCGACAGGCAGCCCAAGCTTCAGGGTTCTTATCCCACCAAGCCTTGGTATTAGGGTGTGCAGCTGCCTCAGGTAATGTTTCTAAGTTTGCAGAGAATGTTTTAATCAGTTTCTTATCTGCTGTATAAGCAGCAGAAGCAAAGCTTAACATAGAGTGAGGCCCAGGAATTGGTCCATCCGCTTCTATGTCAGTGCTTACATATATTTCTGGTTTAGCCATTGTTTGCCTTTTTCATTAATTGATTTACTAGCTGGTCTGCCTGTCTTGTTGTCTCTGGTAACCGGTATTTTGGAGATAGTTTTAATACCCATTCACAAGCAGTTGCTAAGCATACACGATGACCAATAGAAACATAAATTGGCTTTACATCGCTTTGTGTCCGTAATACACAACCAATGACTTCTTCATTATCGATTAGTTCTGTAAAACTTCCCCTAGTCGGCGCTATTGTTCCAGCTTCACCTATTAGTCGAGTTTTTCCACAACCAATGGTTGGTATGTTATACAAAATCCCTAAGTGGCAAGCCAAACCGAATCGACGAGGATGTGCAATTCCTTGACCATCACATATGATTAAATCAGGCTCTGTTGATAACTGCTCTAAAGCCTTGACTAATGGCGGTAACTCTCTAAATGAAAATAATCCAGGAATATAAGGAAACTGAGCCCTACCTGTGGCTGTAGCCGTTTCAACTATTTGAAGGGTGCTTGTTGCATTTAATACAACTACAGCAGCAATTAGCTGATTGCTGTGCTTTTCATACGCAACATCTACTCCTGCAACATAGTGAATTTTACTAAAGTCATCTTCTGTTATTACCTTGGCTGCTAACTGATATTGCACCTTTAAAGCATCAGATTCAGTTATCCAAGGAGGATGGTCTATTATTGGCCTCATTAAATTCTCAGTAGTAGCATGCTATATCAAAGCGAAGAGTATATACACTAACTATAATGTCTAGAATACTAAGTGTAAGTGTCACATAGGGAGAACAAACACCATGTCTATCCCCACAATCATCACCCTTGCTATCTTAATCGGTGCAGCCTTTTATGTAATTAGTATCTACAATAATTTGGTGAAAAAGCGGAATACTTTTAAAAATGCCTTTGCTCAAATCGAAGTACAATTAAAAAGGCGGCATGATTTGATCCCAAACTTAGTTGAAACTGCCAAAGGCTACATGAAACATGAACAAGAGACCTTAGAAAAAGTCATATCTGCCAGGAATGCAGCAGCAAATTTATTACAGGATCTAGCCCAACACTTAACCCCAGATGATGTAAGAAAATTTAGTCAAGCTGAGCAATCTCTAACAGGTGCGCTTGGACAGCTTAATGTTGTGATGGAAAATTATCCGGACCTGAAAGCCAGCCAAAATATGATGCAGCTTTCAGAGGAATTAACCAGCACAGAAAATAAAGTGTCTAGAGCCAGACAATTTTATAATGACGCAGTCACTGACTACAATAACTTTCGACAGTCATTTCCACCCAATGTACTTGCCAATATGTTTGGCCACACTCAGGATATTGGCTTGCTTGAATTTGCCGATTCAGCACAAATTCAGCAAGTACCGAAGGTATCTTTTTAACTCTTTCCATAAAAGGTAAATAAACCTATTAAATATCTTATAATTTTATGAATTTCTTTGAGTGGCAAAGAACTGCCAAAAGAAAAACAAAAATACTAGTACTATTACTTATAGTTAGTGTTATTGGCATCAGCCTAATACTTTACTTTCCTCTTTTGTTTTTTTTCTACTACTTTCAAAGTGGTGCTGTTCCTTCCACAGAAAAAGCCTATCTACAAATTGACTGGGTCAATATACCTTTCTTTTTTGCTTGTTTAGCTGGTGTTGCATTTGCTGTTCTATGTGGCAGCCTATTTAAAACTTATAAATTATCTTCTGGAGGATATACAGTTGCTTCAGCTTTAGGTGGTAGAAAAGTTAATGTAAATACCACCAATTTCTATGAAAAACGTTTACTAAATGTTGTCGAAGAAATGGCTATTGCCTCAGGCACCACTGTTCCTGATGTTTATATTTTAAACTCTGAGCTGGCTATTAATGCCTTTGCTGCAGGTTTTCAGCTGGAGGATGCTGTGATTGGCGTTACTCGAGGCTGCAGTGAAAGATTAACCCGTGATGAACTTGAAGGCGTTATTGCACATGAATTCAGTCATATCATTCATGGAGATATGCGAATCAATATCAGACTAATTGGGATTGTATTCGGTATTACGATGATTGCCCATTTAGGTGAAATTATATTACGAGGTGGCCATAGTGGCCGTAGCAGAGAAGGTAGAACCTTTCTCCTTGGGCTAGCATTTGTTATTGCAGGCTCTATTGGCACTTTTTTCGCCAGTTGGATCCGATCCACCATCAGTCGAACCCGTGAATATTTAGCAGATGCCTCTGCCCTGCAATACACTCGCAACCCAGATGGTATCAGCAATGCACTAAGGCGAATAGGCGGCGCCTCTGTAGGCACTAACCTGGAGTCAGCTAATGCCAGCGAAGTCAGTCATATGATGTTTGGTAGCAGCTCAACAGGTTTTTTTGCAAGTTTGTTTGCTTCTCACCCACCACTGGAGAAGCGAATTAGAAAATTACAACCCAGCTGGGATGGCAGGTTTTTACCCCCATTAAATATAGCAGAGCTCGAAGATAAACCTGAGCAAACAACCTCTGCCCAAGAGCAATTAAATAATACCGCAGCAGTCATGGGTTTTACTTCTTCTGTTGCTGCAGTGACTCACCATCAACTAGAACAAGCGATTAATCATATTGGCCAACCCGAACCTGAACATATTCAATATGCTCAGCAGTTGTTAAAAACCTTACCCATTGCTATCAACAAGGGACTTCATTCACCCACTGATGCTCCGCTGTACATTATGGCCTTAGTTTTTGCTAAGGAAGATGATCTGCAATTACAACAATTACAGCTACTGTCTCAACATTACCCTAATACGGATACAGCCGTAAAAGTAGAGCAGTTTGCAAACCAAATCCAAATAGCGGCAATACCAGACCCATTAGCATTAGTTGAAATAGCTATGCCCACATTAAAACAAGGAAGTTTGGTACAACGTACCAAGTTAGAAAAAAGCATACTGCCGCTCATTCAAGTGGATAAGAAAATTTCATTATTTGAGTGGGCTGTTGCTGCTATTATAAAGCATTATTTTAATAAGTGGGCAGAAACTCATCGTGCAGGCAAGTTATCTAAAGAAATAAAGCAGTTTAGTAGTTTAACCTATGAAATCCCTCAAGTAATTGGCATTATTTGTCGTGTCTCGGGTATGCCTGCTGAGCAACAACAACACTGCTTTGCAACAGCGATGCTAAAACTAAATATTAATCAAGACCAGCTACCATCCCAACTTTCCTTCCAAAAACTTTACAGAGCACTAGAATGTTGTGCAAACCTAACACCAGAGCTTAAGCAGCAATTTATAAACATTTGCTGCTATTGCATTGAGTTCAATCAAAAGGTCACCTTAAAAGAGGCACAAATATTGAGAGCTATTGCTATTTTAATCGGTTGCCCAATCCCTCCTATCGTCAACACATCGTTAGAGAATCGTTAAAAATGATTTTTTATAGTTACTTTAAGCCTTGCTTAAAGTAAGTTTATACTTCCATACTACTATAATATAAAGCTCTACTCTTTCTGCTTGAGACGACTCCTTACCATGCTAACCAGGAATATTAAATAATTTTCTAGCAGTTTAATGTTTATCTATTTTTATCAATGTGTAAATATAAAAATGTAATCTTTACTCACTAAGATTATCAGTCGTTTTAAATAGACTTAAATAAAATAAAAAAGTAAGGGAATATTAATGATTAACAAACCGCTACCCTTGGCAGCTTTAACATTGGCGATGTGCTCTACCTGGTCATTTGCAGATGTAAATGAAGAAATAAAAACCTATATGGAGGAGTTTCACCAGAACCCTGCAGCCGTAATGGACAAACTGCCACCGAAAACAGGATATTCTGCCACATTATTTTCTGAAAACGCTATCACTAACAGAGATTACATTCAATATAAAGATCAAACTCGACAAAAAATCATTCAAGGAGAAAATACTAATTTAGATATCCCAAGAGCACCTATAAATTATAACAATGACAACCCTGCCCGGTTAGTTGACTTAGGCAATAATGTCATTAGCAACTTATATACACTCGATAAAAAAGCACCTAAACAGCGCTCATTAGAAGTACAACCTTGGTCAGATACTTATTGGCCACTTTATTCAGGTGCAGCCGCCTGGCGTTATGCAGATAGTGACTTATGGCGTTCATCACCATCTAGCTGGAAAGACTACTGGAATTTTAGTTATGTAACTAAACCTGTTGCTTCTTACACTGGCCAAGCTCGAGATAATTTATCCCCAGCAGAAAAATATGACCTTTTAATGGGTGATTCCAACTATACCCTTACTCAAAATGCCTGGAATAGCGGTAAAGGCTATTATGAGCGCAGTGGCAAGGTAGAACGTTGGATGGGGTTATGTCATGGCTGGGCACCAGCGGCTTATATGCTGCCACGCCCAACAAAAACCTTAACAGTAAAAGATGCCAATGGTGAAAATCTTACCTTCTATCCATCCGATATAAAAGCGTTGGCTACTTTACTGTGGGCTAATGCCCGGTTCAATACTCGCTTTATTGGCAGCCGCTGTAATATTAAAAACCCTCAGCGAGATGCTAATGGCCGGATAATTAATAATGTATGTTTTGATACAAACCCCGGCACCTGGCATATGTCTGTGGTGAATCAGATAGGCATCTCTGGTCGTAGCTTAATTATGGATGCCACCTATGATTATCAAGTGTGGAACCAACCGATCCAGTCTTATAAAGTTACCTACTTTAATCCACAAACTAACGCTAGTTATTCATCTGCCAAAGCTGCCACTATCCCTCTATCAAACTATACCAATGATAAGTTTAGTAGCTATCGTGGTAGTCAATCTACTCATATTGTTGGGGTAAGAATGGATGTGTCTTATGTTGTTGAAACGAATCCATCCCATCGACGTACCGATAGCCCTCAGTATGATGGTATTACTAAAGTCAGTTATTACTATGATTTAGAGTTAAATAACCAAGGAAAAATCTTAGGTGGTGAGTGGTATAGTAGTCGTCATCCTGATTTCCTCTGGACGCCAACACCAAAAGCCATGGCTAAATCTTGGCAAGATGGATCAGGTAAGTGGAGTGCAGGTCAATCTGTTCCTGCTAACTGGAAGAGCAAAGCCAAGCAGTCATCTCGTTATGGCCAGCCATTAACTTCTGTAGTTAATGAGTTGTTTTCTCGCGCCTCTGGTGGCAGTAGTACACCTAGCGACGAGTGGCGTCAAATAGTATCTGATGATGGTTTATGTTTAGATGTTGCTGACAATGGCACGACTGATGGTACAAACGTTCTGGCTTGGGACTGTCATTCAGGTAATAACCAAAAATGGTGGCAAGACCGCTATGGTCGACTACATCCAGCCCACGCAACCAATATGTGTGCAGCAGCGAAGTTAAACGAAGGTGGTAAGTTAGTAATTGAACGTTGCAACAATACTCGTGCACAACGCTGGCAGTGGAATGGCAACTATTTACGGAATTTAGCTAACTTTAATTTATCCCTTACTTATAACCCAGACAGCTGGCAAGCAATGATCACATCAGATCATGATATGACTTGGTCTTGGCAGTAGTTTTTTAGCAGTCTTTAACACCCTCTTCCTCTGGGAGAGGGCTGGAGTGAAGGTATTGTATAAACTGTCTGAAAGAAAAGGCAGGATTGTAACTCCTCTTTGAAAAAGGGGGGTTAGAGGGGATTTATTAGGTGTTTTGAGTAGTTTTTTATGAAATCCCCCTCAGTCCCCCTTTTTCAAAGGGGGAAGCTGGATCATGATATTTCCTCACTTTTCGCGACACTTTGCAAAGGGAGAAGGTGTTAAACAGCAATAAAAATTCTTAATTAAAATACTTCAAAAACAATAGTTGCAACTTCAATATTTGTGTATGTTAATGGCAAACCTTTCTTAAGCTCTTCAGGAGTAAGTTCTCTAATTCCCATTGAGAATAACTCTTCATCTGTATTATTGTTTTTTACTGAATATTCACTTTGATGGTTTTGCAAATATAGTTCATTTCCTACTAAGTCACCACTAACTGTACTTATAGACACTTCACCTGGCGCATTGTTACTTGTTACTGCAAAGCTTGGAGTATCATCACTACGGGCTGTTGTTTTACTCTTTGCACCATGATTTTCCATTAAAAAATATGCATGATGCCCTATTGCAACATTATCAACTTTAATATTTCCATTAGAGTTTTTACTTCGAATTGTAATCATTATCCTAAACGAACGATCACGATATCCAAAGGGTAGCCATAGTGTGCCATTTCCATTAATTTGTGGGCGATAAACCCGCTTTGCCGCTATAATCGCTGGATAAAACTCGCCTTTTTCAAGCTTACCCATGAGCACATCATCATAACTCGTATCAAACTTTTGATCATGCTCTGCTAAGCTATTTGGATTGTAAGTGTTGTCAGCAACATCATATAGTTTAAAAGCGTCAGTAGGACTCCATCTTAAGTGATAAGTTTTTGCTGGTTCGTAATTAAATGTTCTTTGCTCTTTTTTATCATAGTCAGCTGTATTAAAGTTCTTCCAGCCTCGCCAACGAATGATTTGGTCTTTTTGAACCACTAGTTTATTTTCATTATTTTTAATAGTAACTTTAAGCCGATTATCACCACCTACGATTTCAGGCGGAAAAGGTAAGTTGGCTAATTGTTCCTTATAAACCCTATCAACATACTCACGCGAAGCCAATACAATAGCTGGATCAATCTTAAGTTCTATATTTTTAGCATTTGACACTTCCAGCACCACTTTTAAATAAAGGCTGCTGGCACTGCCACTGTTTTGCTGTACTTTTGGTTTATAGGTTTTCGGATATTTACCAATGCAAATTAAGTCGCCTTGACCATCATATAAACCAAACTCGGTAATATAAAAACCACCTGCATCAACAGGTATTACAGCCTCTGCCACTACCCAGTTTTTATTTTCTGGGTCAATGGATAGATTGGTAATATTGCCAGACCAGCGTTCTCGCACCAAGGCTGTTGCTGATTCGTTAGGGAAAGTTTCTTTGCCCTCTTCAGTTCCACCATCACCGACTTTAATTGTGGTTAATTTAAGGGTATCACCCATTAAAGTGGCATTTGTCAGCTTTGCAGTGCCCACTTCTGTTAGTAAGTTGTAGTATTGTTTATTCATAGCTCCATTTGATTATCACTGTCAGTTCTTTGGTTTGTAAATTTATCATTGTTAGCACCTTGTCATCAGGTGAAATATTTCACCCTTCTTTGCTAGTTGATAAGTATTGGTTATTTAGTAGCTATCAAAAACATTGCCCTAGTGGTAGCTACCCAAGTAATATGTTGTTTTAGTCATTTTATTGTTAAAAATTATTTGAGTTATAAAGCTTAAGCTGTGTAGATATACTCATCGCATAGAATAAAGGGAAAAAAGCCAAATGAGTCATTTTCAAGGTGAAGGTTCACAAAACTATGATGAAAGAATTGTTAAGCTTATTCCCGGCTATCATTTGTTGCATAGAACTATTAGCACAAGCCGGCTTTTGTGGTATGCACTCATATTTTCAGGCATTACGGTTTCGTGCTTTTCACACCACAAAAGCCGAATAATCATACTATGACTAGTGTTTGTGCTTGTTCTTCACACCTGCGTGTCTACCTGGCCTGGTTTTTAACTGGCTTAAATAGCTAGCAGTAAAATAGTCGACCTCTATTGCTTTAGTAACAGCCTGTTCTGCTGCTTTTAGCCGTTGTGCTTCAAGGTCGGTAATAATACCTTGCGCAACCGCTTGTTCAATAGTCTTCAATTGGTTTGCTTTGATTTTATCCCGTAATGGTTGAGTGTTAATAACCTGCTCAAATGCTGCCTCAACCCTTCCGACACCAGTATTTGCATCACCCACAAAAACACCTTCTGTTAATCGCTGCCTAGTATCTGAAGGCGATAACAACAGTTCCGCACAAGCCTGGGTTAATTTATCTGATGGAGGTTTACGACTAGCGCCTCTTGGTAATACATAAAAACGCATTAGCCAAGCCAATGGCCGTGATGGAAAATTCGCAATTACCTCTGCCAAGCGCTGTTCAATAACCCATAAGCTATTTTGTACGCACCAATCCACTAGAGGTAAATCGGTTTGTTGACGGCCATCATCATCAAAGCGCTTCAACACACAGGAAATCAAATAAAGCTGGCTGAGTACATCGCCTAACCTGGCAGAAAGGAATTCTTTTCGCTTTAATTCACCACCAAGAGTTAGTAATGCAACCTCACTCACTAATGTCAGTGCAGAGGCATAACGTTCAACCTGTTGATAGTGCCTGCGCAATGTACCATCTTTATCAGGGTTATTGGCAAAATAGCCACCTGTCCAGGCATGGAACCAAGCACGACCAAATGTTTTTAATTGAAAAATTAAATGCTTAGCAATTAAAGCATCAAATTTTTCTAAAGCAACCGCTTCATCTTTAATTTCAGCAGTATGCAGTTCATCCAATAAATAAGGATGACAGCGCATGGCGCCTTGCCCAAAAATAATCAAACTGCATGTAAGGATATTTGCACCTTCAACCGTAATAGCAACAGGAATTGATCGATAAAAATTACCCAAGTAATTACTTGGCCCATCACAAATCGATTTTCCTCCATGGACATCCATCGCATCATTAATAGATTCTCGTAAGCAGTTTGTAGAGTGTGCTTTTAATATTGCTGATATAACGGCAGGTACTTTACCTTGGTCTAACGCCCAAGTAGTGGTTTTTCGGGCAGAATCTAACATATAGGCATAGCCAGCTATTCGCGCTAGACGCTGTTGCACACCTTCAAACATTCCAATTGGCACATTAAATTGCTCACGAATACGCGCATAGGCACCAGTGGAACGTGCAGCGAGTTTGGCACCACCAGTACTGAGTGATGGCAAAGAAATACTCCGGCCAGCAGCCAAGGCTGACATTAGCATTTTCCAACCTTCACCAATTCGCTCTTGACCTCCAATAATCCAGTCCATAGGAATAAACACATCACGCCCCCAGTTAGGGCCATTTTGAAATGCTTGAAACGCGGGATAATGGCGTTCGCCAATTTCAACTCCAGAAGTATTGGTAGGCACTAAAGCCACTGTTATTCCCAGCTCTTCTTTCTCCCCAAGCAAGTGGTCTGGGTCGTACAGTTTAAAAGCCAACCCTAATAAAGTAGCAACTGGGCCCAAGGTAATATACCGCTTATGCCAGTTTACTCGCATCCCTAACGTTCGTTTACCATTGTAGTCTTCATAACAGACCACTCCCTTATCAATCATTGCTGCTGCATCTGATCCTGCTTCTGGGCTAGTGAGGCCAAAACAAGGAATGTCACGGCCATCGGCTAAGCGAGGTAAATAGTGCTCTTTCTGCTCATCTGTTCCGAACTCCATTAACAGCTCACCAGGCCCTAGCGAGTTTGGCACCATCACTGTTACTGCAACCGTTGTACTACAGGTAGCAATTCGCGTTACCACTTCAGAATGGGCATAAGCTGAAAACTCCAAGCCGCCATAGCACTTAGGAATTATCATGCCAAAAAAGCGCTTTTCTTTTAGAAACTGCCAAATGGGCGCAGGAATATCACGGTGTTCAAAGGTAATCTCCCAGTCATCTATCATTTTACAAAGCTCAGTAACTGGGCCATCTAAAAAAGCCTGTTCTTCTTCAGTTAACTTCGGTTTACCAATACTATGTAACACTGACCAGTCAGGCTTCCCAGACAATAGTTCTGAATCCCACCAAACACCGCCAGCTTCCAATGCTTGACGCTCAGTTTCAGAAATGGGGGGCAAAACTGCTTTCAAGTGCCGCAAAAGTGGGCCACTGACCCAACGTTGACGAAAGGTGGTCATGAGCTAGCCTCCTGCACACATAGGATATCTATCAAAGTAGGCTAGATAATTCAAAATTAATAAAGTTAAAACTGAAATAAAACCATTAATAGTTATAGTTTTTTATTGTTTGTCTGTACTGAATTAAACCAGGTTTAACCTTCGCTACAATTTTATCTTAGCAACTACTCCAGAAAGAAAGGCTACTATAGTGACGGCTATACAAACTTAGCATCAATATAAGGTCACTTATAGATAACTTGCAACCTATGTATGAAACAAAAAGAGCTAAAATAAAAGGAGCAGCAAAACCAGCTCAAGCTGTTAAACCTATCTCAAACAACACTGTTCCGTATTTAGGTTATTTATTAGATAGTTTTGAATGCTGGAAACTATAGTGTTAATCAATACTCAATTCAAAGTATATTGTTATTAAAGGCACGAAAAATGCGGCCAATCATTCATTTAAAATCAAAGTTTCAGATATAATTAAACCCTGGATTTACAAGCAAACTTAAAAACTAGGATTGGTGTAAAAAGTGGCTCAAGGTAGTAAAGACTATAATATCGGCAAGGGCAGCAGTATAAAACATACTAATAATCATAACGATAGCAATAACAATGCAATCAGCCCTCTAGACGATAGTGAACAGCAGTTGGAAGATATTATAGAGGTTGATGAAAACACGCTATCATTAGCCGAGCTTGAATTTATTGCTAATGATAAAAAAATGCATAAGTGCTATGAAGAGAAATATAAAAACCACCTTTATTCTAACATTCTAATGTCCCTCACCCATGAGTCCTTTCCTGAAAATGAAGCCAAAGCCCTTTGGTATGAAATAATCGATCATATGCAAAAGTTAAATCATACCCTGGGTAGATATGTAGGGGTATCAGTAGCCTCGCTAGACTATCTTGCCAATATTAAGTGCACGTTAATTGAACCTAAAATAATTGAAGAAGATAAAATTAACTATGCTGCTCAAGCAACAACGAAAGATGAGTTAACCAGCTTATATTTACGAGAAGTATTCAATGTAGTACTTAAAAAAGAACTTGGTGAGGCCAGACGAAACAACTCAATGTTGTGTTTATTAATGATAGACATCGATGACTTTAAAAGCGTCAATGATACCTATGGTCACCAAAAAGGTGATGAAGTGTTAAGTAAAATTGGCGATACCATCAATGACTCTATAAGAGAGATGGATTTAGCCGCTCGCTACGGTGGTGAAGAACTCGCCATCATTATGCCTAACACCACTATGAAAGATGCCTATCAAGTGGGTGACCGTATTAGAAAAAAAATTGAAAACTTAACCTTTTGCAGTTTTAATGTCACTGTCAGTATTGGGCTTGGGGTAACCAGTAAAACAGTCAATACCATAACCAAACTGATTGATGTTGCTGATGCAGCTTTATATAAAGCCAAGGAAAATGGAAAAAACCAAGTGGTTATGGGGGATTAAATATACCCTTATCAAAGGGTATACACACCAAAATTTTATTGATTAAAAAATGTTGATACTTACTCAATCGATATAACTTAAATTTCCTGTTTTATATGCCTAATATCAGGCTCCAGACTACTCAGTGAAATAATTTGTTTAGAGTGATCTATGTAAATCCACCCAGAAAATCTGCCTTCTTAATTTAACCTCTTTTCAAATAGTTTCAATAGTTTATTGTGTATTTTAGTTAACTTATTTATTCACGCCATAAATAAAGTTCATTTACGACAGTTACTACAAGCTATTTATCTGAACACGACATATCCACCACATATTAATAGTGCCAACCGATCATCTTTATCCACAGCAATCATTGCTAAGGTTTCTTTGAAATCAAATATCAGGGTCTAAAAGCAACATTTTGTCCCACCGCCCTTGACTTCTGAATAAAAAACAGTCAGAATTATTTTTAATTGAACAAATAATTAAATTAAGCCGTATAAAAATCAAACATCAGGCTTGGCTAATACAGCATCTCATCTACTTCATAACACTGCCTTTACTACCAAGCCTGCATAACCAATCAATGCTGCATCACTGAATACTTAAAACAGAATTATCAGGATAAAGTTCTATGCAACACTCACTGTACATCAATGGTCGCTATCAAGATGCCACTTCAGGAGAAACCTTTGTTACCCGCAACCCCGCAACAGGTGAGTTATTAGCTGAGGTACAACAGGCCTCATTAGCCGATGTCGATAGCGCTGTAGCAGCTGCCAAAGAAGGCTTTAAAGTGTGGTCTGCAATGAGTGGTGCCGAACGTGGGCGGATTTTAATGAAAGCTGTCGCGATCTTGCGAGAACGTAACGATGAACTTGCCATGATCGAAGTACAAGACACCGGCAAGCCACTGCAAGAAGCTATCTGCGTTGATATCGCTACAGGTGCCGATGTGATTGAGTATTACGCTGGCCTGGCAGCGACTATTCACGGCCAGCAGCAAGACTTAGGTGGCACCAACTTCTTTTATAGTCGACGCGAGCCATTAGGCATCTGTGCTGGTATCGGTGCTTGGAATTACCCTATTCAAATCGCTATGTGGAAGGCTGGCCCAGCCCTAGCAGCCGGTAATGCGATGATCTTCAAACCCTCCGAAGAAACCCCTTTAGGTGCAATGAAACTGGCTGAAATTTTCACTGAAGCTGGCTTACCTGATGGGGTATTCAATGTGGTACAGGGTGACTATCGGGTAGGTCAGGCACTCTCCCGCCACCCCGAAATTGCCAAAGTGTCGTTTACCGGTGAGTGCGGCACAGGCAAAAAAGTCATGGCAGACGCCGCTGGCTCACTAAAAGAAGTCACCATGGAGCTAGGAGGTAAATCCCCCCTCATCGTTTTTCCAGATGCCGATTTAAATAATGCAGTATCTGGTGCATTACTCGCTAATTTCTACACCCAAGGTGAAGTCTGTACTAACGGCACTCGGGTGTTTGTTCATGACAGCATTTATGACCAATTTGTCAGCCAAGTAGCAGAGCGTACTCAACGCTTAGTTATTGGCGACCCCACAGATATCAACACCCAAATTGGTGCGCTAATCTCCAGCCAGCATATGGAAAAGGTGTTGGGCTTTATTGAAGCAGCCAAAGCCAGTGGTGCCCGGTTAGTCTGTGGTGGTGAGCGAGCAACCGAAAGTGGCCTGGATCAAGGCAACTTCGTAAAACCTACCGTATTTGCTGACTGCACTGACGAAATGCCCCACGTCAAAGACGAAATCTTCGGTCCTGTTATGTCCATCCTTCGTTTTAGCGATGAAGATGACGTCATTCAACGGGCTAACAACACTCAATACGGCCTGGCCGCCGGTGTGTTCTCTACCAATATTTCTCGTGCTCACCGCGTAACTGCCCAATTGCAAGCCGGCATTTGCTGGATCAATACCTGGGGAGCCTCCCCTGCTGAAATGCCTGTAGGCGGCTACAAGCAGTCTGGTATTGGTCGTGAAAATGGCATCGAAACCCTCAACCAATACACCCAAACCAAGAGCGTGTTTGTGGAACTGGGTGATCTTGAGTGCCCATACAGCTAAGGGAGGGAAGCAAACCATGAATGAAGATAGCCAATACGATTACATCATAGTAGGCGCGGGCTCTGCTGGCTGTGTACTAGCAGACCGACTCACTGAAGATGGTCGCCACAAGGTTCTGATTCTGGAAGCCGGTGGCAGTGATAAAAGCATTTTTATTCAAATGCCCACCGCCCTCTCTTACCCCATGAATACTGAAAAGTACGCCTGGCAATTCCACACAGAACGGGAGCCATATTTGGATAACCGCTCTATGCACTGCCCAAGGGGCAAGGTACTGGGTGGCAGCTCTTCAATTAATGGCATGGTGTATGTACGCGGCCATGCCTGTGACTTTGATGAATGGGAAGCACAAGGAGCCAAAGGCTGGGGATATCAACATTGTCTGCCCTACTTTAAAAAAGCCGAAAGCTGGTACAAAGGTGGTGATTCTTACCGAGGTGGTGACGGCCCATTAGCCACGTGTAATGGCAATGACATGAAACTCAACCCCCTGTATCAGGCTTTTATTGATGCTGGTGAACAGGCAGGCTACCCCACCACTGATGACTACAATGGTTATCGCCAAGAAGGCTTTGGCCCCATGCACATGACAGTCGATAACGGTGTGCGCGCTTCTACATCTAATGCCTACCTACGCCGCGCCTTAAAACGCAGCAATCTCACCTTGATCAGCAACGTCACTGTTCACAAGGTTGTGTTAGAAGGCAAACGAGCCACCGGGGTTAAATACGAATTAAATGGTGAGCTGGTTGAAGTACAGGCTAGTCAAGAGGTTGTTCTCTCAGCCGGCTCTATAGGCTCACCACAGCTACTGCAACTATCAGGTATTGGCCCTGCCAAGGTGTTGCAAGATGCCGGTGTAGAAATTGTAAAAGACTTACCAGGCGTAGGTGAAAACCTGCAAGACCATTTGGAAGTGTATTTCCAGTATCACTGTAAGCAGCCTATTACCCTGAATGGCAAGCTGGACCTATTCAGCAAAGGAGTGATTGGCACCCGCTGGATTCTGTTTAAAGATGGCTTAGGAGCCACCAACCACTTTGAGTCCTGTGCCTTTATTCGCTCTCGTGAAGGGCTGAAATGGCCCAATATCCAATATCACTTCCTGCCTGCTGCCATGCGTTATGACGGTGGTAAAGCCATTGATGGCCATGGTTTTCAGGTTCATGTCGGACCAAAC
This sequence comes from Spartinivicinus poritis, assembly GCF_028858535.1. Lineage (NCBI taxonomy): Bacteria > Pseudomonadati > Pseudomonadota > Gammaproteobacteria > Oceanospirillales > Zooshikellaceae > Spartinivicinus > Spartinivicinus poritis. Next base: position 15,994 of record NZ_JAPMOU010000017.1, on the reverse strand, counting down.
AAACCAGAAAGCCGCGGTCGGATCTGGATTAAATCAGCAGATCCCAAAGCCAAGCCAGGCATTCTGTTTAACTACATCAGCACCGAGCAAGATAAACAAGACTGGCGCGATTGTATTCGGTTAACTCGAGAAATTCTCAACCAACCAGCCATGGATGAATATCGAGGAGAAGAAATTCAACCTGGGGTAGAAATCAGTAGCGATGAAGAAATCGACCGCTGGGTAAAAGCGAATGTAGAGAGTGCCTACCACCCTTCTTGTAGCTGCAAAATAGGCGCAGCAGATGACCCCATGGCAGTGCTTGATGAGCAGTGTCGAGTACGTGGCATTGAGTCACTAAGAGTGGTGGATTCCTCCATTTTCCCCACTATCCCTAACGGCAATCTGAACGCCCCTACCATCATGGTGGCGGAAAAAGCAGCTGATTTAATTTTGGGTAAACAGCCCCAGCAGGCTGAGCAAGTAGACGTGTGGATTGACTCAGAGTGGCAACAGCGTCAACGACTTAACTCCCCCATGCGAGCAATGGCTATTGAGCTTAACCAAGAACAACAAGAAATCATTACCAACGCAAATAACTAAATAAAAACACGGCAGTGGACGCCTAAAAATTAAGGATTTTGGAGCATTTTATGAACAAAAAAACCGCGCAGGCACTAGCACTAAGTCTAGTGCTTGGTGGGTTAGCCTCAACTCATGCCACTGCTGATGTTTCAATTAAGGTTGGTCCTACCCCTATTCCTCAGGGCAATGCTACTGGCAAACGAGATATCACTCTACAAAACAGTAAGCTGGCTATCGCCATTGCTGTAGAAACCGCTCCTCCCTGGGGGGTAGCCCGCGGTGGCATCATTGATATTGCGACCGTTAAGAATGGCGTTATTGGGTCCGACAAAGCTTCACTGATGGACTTTATTCCCAACAACTGGTCAAGCTGGCCAACCACTTACCAGAAAGTCAAAGTAGTAAAAAATACCCCAAAAGAAGCAATTGTTACCACCGAGCGAGACTGGGAAGGCGTTACCCTGCATACCCGCTACCAGCTTAAAGCCAACGACAACAAAGTCCATGTTGTCACCAAAATGAAAAACACCACTAAAGAAGCCTATGACAAATTACTTTCTGGTTATGTGTTATGGCCAGACGGTGGCTACCTGTTTGGTGTACCAGGCATGAAAGGCGCCAAACAAGGTAAAGCGACTCATGCTCTTACAGATTGGATGGCTGCCTACGATGAAAACTGGAGCCTTGGCCTTCACGCACCTTATTTTAATTTTATTAATTATGGCTCTCGGGATTTGTATCTTTCCCATCAATTAAAACCAGGTGAAGAAAGAAGCTTTGAGGGCTGGTTACAAGTTGGAGCTAGTGGCGACTTGTCGCCTATGGTAGCCAGTGAAATTAAGTTAAAAAATCTACCTGCCGGCACTATTCAAGGCACAGTAACCACTGCTTCAGGAAAAATGGTAGAAAAACCTGCAATTGTCGTAGCAAAAAATGGTCAACCTTATACTTGGGTGATTGGCGACAAAGGAAAATACAATTTACGTCTACCTGCAGGCAAATATAGCTTATATGCCACAGCAAAAGGTCACGCCAACAGCACGCCAATCAACGTCGAATTAAAGAAAAAACATACAGTTACCCAAAATTTTAACGACTTACAAGCACCCGGTGAGCTGCAAGTAAACGTTAAATCTACTGTTTCAGGCCAGCCACTGGATGCTCGTATAACCATTGAAGAAGGTGATAAACCGCTTATTAAGTATTTTGGTAAAAAAACATTTTTTACTCAATTACATCCAGCAGGCCAGACAAAAATTACCATTGCACCTGGTCAATACAAATTAAAAGTCGCTCATGCCGAAGGTTTTCTGGCTAAAGCAAAAATATACGATATCAATATAAAACCAGAAGCCAGTCAAACCTTAGTAGCAGCAATTAGTCCTCAGGCTAATCCTAATGCTGGCAAATGGTATAGTGCAGACTTACATCACCATTCTGATGTATTAGATGGTTTTACCCCACCAGAGTATGTACTGCGCTCACAATTGGCAGCAGGGCTGGATGTCAGCTTTTTAAGTGACCATGATACAGCTAAAAATCATTATACAATGGCAGACTTATCCCGCAGCCGAAATGTGCCATTTATCCCCTCTATGGAAATTTCTCCCTCATGGGGACATTTTAATGCCTACCCATTGCAACTGGGTAAACCATTAACAATTGATCCAGGTACCGCCTCTGCTCACGAAGTATTGGCTGCTGCCAAAGCGCTCGGTGCAAATGCGATTCAAGCAAACCACCCAATGATTGCTTATGGTTATTTCAAAAATACTGATAAGAAAAAAGTGCCTGGCGGATTTAATCCCAACTTTGAACTGCTAGAAATAAACTCTGCTGTAGAATACGACAAAACAATTAAACGTGTTTGGCAGCAATGGAATAATGGCAACCGTTACTATCTTTCTGCAGGTTCTGACACTCACGACGTTTGGAATGAATTATCAGGAAAGGTGAGAATTTACACTCAAATTTTTGGAGAGGTAACAGCAGACAGCTTTGTTAAAGCAATCAAAACTGGCAATGCATACGTCACTTTTGGCCCTCTTATTTACCCACACCAAAAATTGGGAGAAGAAATTAAAGCGATTCCTGGCACCGAAGTTACACTCAGCTTTGATGTACAGGCGGTAAATGGACTGAAGTCCGTTAAATTAATTGAACGGGGAGAAGTAAAAAATGAAAAAACATTTAACAATAGTCAAGAATTAACTAAGGTATTATTTAAAGTCAGCTCCCAACAAGACAGTTGGTATAGCCTGGTAGTAGAAGATAGTCAGGGAAAACGAGCTTTTACCAACCCTATTTGGCTTAATGTGATTAACCTGGCCATTAATCAGCAAAAGTAAATACTAAATTACTAAGTAGTTGATATTAAGTTACTCAACACTTGAGTAATAAAAAATATCTAATGCACATGGGTAACATATACCCAACATACCCAAAATGAAGGGTATATATAAAAATTATAAGGAGTAGATAACCAATGACTAGCATCCTCTCCGTCGCCATCGTGGTGACCCTTATCACATCAGCGTTTATTATAATTCGCGCAGGAAACGTGAACTGCAAAGGTACAATACCCAGTTCATTATTTGCGTTTATGGCTATTTTATTTACTTCAGGGTTAGATGTGGGGCTGATTATGTTCCCACTAACAGAGTTTCCTACTTACGCGAAAGAAGAAGCCTACCAATTTACCAACCCGCTTGCCATTGAGTTTGGTTTTTGGGGCTTTTTAGTCTGGGGATTTTACTTTTTAACAACTTTTTATTTCTGTGTAATAGAGCCAAAAGTTAAATTATTTGAAATCCCCTTAGTCAAAATTATTAATAACTTAGTTATTATCAGTACATGTGCTTTTACTGGCTATTTGTTCCTTTCTTATTTACCCAGCTATATCGAAGGCATTCCAGATTGGGTGCGATTTGGTTTGGTTGCAATAGTGGTAGCCGCTGCAGTATTTTCCAGTACTGACATTAACTATGTCAAAATACTAAGCATTTCATCAACATGGGTATTTTTTGCATTAATTGCTGGTGTTATGTTTTTTGCACCTGGTTTAGGTGTAAAAGAAATGTTTGGTACTATGGCTAATATTGGCGGTTATTTTACTAATTTAGATAAATTTGTTACCCCAATCTCAGATTATCATCAATTCTATTTATTCTGGTGGTTTAGCTGGAGCATCATGATTGGACAGTTTGTCGCCCGTTTTGTTGGTGGCTTAAAAACCTGGCAGTTATGTATCGCTCTATTAGTTATCCCTTCGATCCCATTAGCCATCTGGTTCTCAGTTCTTTATTACTATCACGCCAGTGCCATCGAAATCGTACAAATCATGAAAATCGCCATGGTGTTTGTTGGAGTAGTCTTTGTTATCAACTCATTGGACTCATTAATCCGTTTGTACACGTCTAACATGGGTATTACTGTGGAACGATTTGGTAAAGTCCGCTATATGGTGGGTAATTTCATTGTAATGTACGGTTTAATCTTGGCCTACCAGTTTACTCCATTTGATATTGAATGGGTTGGGCTACTGGTAATCGGATTATATGCAATTATTTATTTCTTATTATTCAGGCAGCGGGAACGACTGGTGGAAGCAGTTCAGCCAGCTTAAAATATTTTCTCATGATAGCCCCCTCTCTTTTGGAGAGGGTATAAAAAATAAAGAGAATACTCTTCTACGAGTGCTTGAAGGACCATAAAGAAGGTACTTCAAGCACAAACCTACCCTACCCAGCAATAAGGGCACCGGCCTTCACAAGCACTTTACTAACCTGATAAAGCAGCTACAAATTTCTGAAAATGACTAAACCGCTGCAGTCGCTACAACCTTTGCAACAAGGATTTACCTTTTGCTGTTAGCCATATCAGCTTAAAGCGCTTATCATCTTTGTTCTGCTTGACCTTAATTAGCTTCACATCTCCACTTCCTTCCCTACCCTCTTCCAGTCGGCGGATTGTGGTAGCCACATTTTTCTCATTTACACCCATAAACTGGGATAACTCTGAAACCGAACAGCCTTCGTTGTCTTTGATAGCCATTAGAGTGGCCAGTGTCCGTACAGTTAAACGAGGGTGCTGTTTTGACAGTTTGGTAAGCTTTTTGGTGTTCATCATTGATACTTCTTTTTTTATTTCAACTTGAAGTACCAATAAGAATGGCAAAAAGCCCAAAAATATCAAGGTTTTCGACCTATATAACTGCAACATAATGCCCAAAGAGCTCAGAGTATGGCAGGTCAAACGTCTAAGACCACCTTATCAAGCCATTAGTGATGCAATGAAACAAGCGACTGTGGTTGCATTAATCTTCAATCCTGAATATAAAGAGCGCTCAACTTACGCACTTAACACGCTTTCAATAGAGTTACCTATAAACTTGCCCACCACTCGGTTAGCCTCTGTATTAAAATGAATACCATCATCAAGTAGTGACCTTGCAAGATCAGTTGATATCATTTTTCCATACATATCGTTAACTATAAAATTATAAGTTCTAGCAATTTCAATTGATGCCTGATTGTATTGTTGAAGATCCGCTTCATACCGTCTAGAAGCTTTTGCAGTATTGTGAATAATCTCATCTACTGGCGTACTTGTAGCCCAGATAACTTTGGCACCAGCGCTAACTAAAGCCTGGCAAATAATATGCAAATTAGTCTTATATTTGTGCAAATTTGAAACAGGATAGTTTTTTCCTGGATCATACCTAATATCGTGAAATCCAAACTTCTATCACTTAAAGCTATCTTCATTAGCTACTACCAACTTTATCGGATAGTTCCTTAAATCCAAACTCAGCCTCTAGAAAATCAACATGTTCTTTAATTATTAATGGAATCATAAAGTATACCTCACTCTGAATATATAAGACTTGGCCAAATCGTTTTAAAATATATATTCTTATAAAAACTATTATACATCATGACAAGCTCTACCAAAGCGTTATATATTGCCTCACGGGATTTATAATGTTGTTTCACTTTTTTAATGTTTTTATTTAAAGCTTCAGTTTACTTGTTGCAAATTGAACGGCAAAGCCAATTCATAAATGATAATAACTAGATTCTGACAAGTTGCTAAGAATTGACTATTTTATAGCTCAAAGCATCAGAAATAGTTTTTGCTATTAAGGGGGTTGCCAAGGATATGAGCAAACTACTAGTGCAAGGTAAGGCGCCAGCCACTACATCACCCAGGAGCAAGTCTAGCTCAGTGAGTACTTTACAGACACAGTTTATAGATAACCGTCAGTCAACTATATTGCAGCGTGAACTGATTAAGACTATCCAGTGTTCCTCATCTAAGCACCCAATAGGCAATACCGTTATACAAAGGCGAAAGCTCGATGATGAGATATTAAAAGAAGATATACAAGCAACACGAAAAAAAGTAGGTACCGGCAGCCTGACAATTTTTGAAGTGCTAAAGTATATAGCAGATGCGTTTCGGGTTATCTATGATGATAGTGATAATGAACCAAGCCTGCTTATCAAACTCAAAACTGACAGTGTCATGGATCAGGAGGATTATCTACGCCTGAAAACAATTTACCCCGAAGTGGCTACTATTGATAAAACAACTCGCCATAGTGACATCATGGAATCTATCAATGCACTGACTAATCGTGGTGAGCGAGATTACCCTTCAGCAGGAGAGCTGCGCTTACATCTCGTTAAATCGCTTGGAGCAAGTTTTTTATCCGAAGACAATGCTCCTTATACCACAGTTGGTAAGTCGCAACAGGATATTATCAATGAACTAAAAGCTGCCAACGTGCTAAATGACTTGGATATGGAAATTTTTGATAAAGATATGGTTAATGTCTTGTCAAAAGAAAATAAAAAAGTTCTACTGCATCAAAATGAACTTGGCACTTTAGCTAGCTATGGCGCAGCAATGGTACAAATTGTATTTGGCGGTAGTACAGGGCGTTCATCACCTGATTACAGTGATGTATTTCATTTACACGTCGGGGGCAATGCTCAGGATAACTTGATATTTAAGAACCATGGTGGGACTTATCTATTCTTAGGTGTAATACCTTTCCACATGGAACGAGGGTTAAGCTCAAGTAAAAAAGAGCGAATTAAAAAAGTCCATGACCGCGGTTCAGATAGCTCATCAAGCTTTTCAAAATATAAGCTATTTAAACGCTCCAGGAACTTGGAGTTAGATGGATAAACATAGATGGTCTAATTTATCCTAGCATTCTATTTTTTGAAATATTGCAACAAACTAATTATGAAAATTTAGTTTGCAGTATAATTTATTAACAAAGTAAAATGTTTTTTGCACACCTCTTAAACTGTTTTTCTTTCGTCTTTAAGCCAACCCTATATTCATCTAAAGCCTAACAATTACTATACAACAAATGCAAACTTGCTTGATACAATAAATTAAAAATTTTAACAAAGTTATTTATCAAATAATGGCATACAATTCTTCAGATTATTAAGACCTTAGTCCCAAAACCGATATAGGTTATATTTTAGCCTATATCAACTATAGATGACTAGAATATAGTTTTGAGTTATTTGTTGATAAAGAAAAGAAGCTATATAGTTAACTCTAAGCAAATAATAATAGATGAAGTAAATAATGGAGATGATATATGAGCCAGGATAAATATTTAATTAAAGGTGGAGTGCAGGGTAGAGAGCGTTTGAAGCTGTTATCTAAAGTTATGGGCCCTTCAACTCAGAGCTTAATTAATGAGTTGAAGTTATCCCCTGGCTTAGTCTGCCTAGATGTTGGCTGCGGCGGTGGTGATGTAAGCTTTGAATTGGCAAAGATAATCGGTCCAACTGGACAAGTCATTGGTGTTGATTACGACCAGATAAAAATTGATCTGGCTGCTAAAGAGGCAGAACAACAAGGCCTTAACAATATTACGTTCTTGACACACGATGTGTATAAATGGAAGCCAGAAGAGACTTTCGATTTAATTTATTTAAGGTTTTTACTTACACACTTAAAAGAACCAGATGCTTTAATTGAGTCATTATATCTCAATCTTAAACCCGGAGGGGTTATAGTTGTTGAGGACATAGACTTTCGTGGCCATTTCTCAGAGCCTCACTGCCCAGCAATGAGTAAATTTGTAGAACTTTATAGTAAAGCTGTTCATAACCGTGGAGCCGATCCTAATATTGGGCCACGCCTGCCTACATTGCTTCAAAAATCAGGATTAAGTAATGTAGCAACAAAACTAGTACAGCCAGTTGATACTGAAGGTGGAATCAAGTTACTCAGCTATATGACTCTTGAAAGTATTGCTAAACCCATTTTAGATGACAAACTTATTGAAGCAGAAGAACTCAAGAAAATAAGTAATGAGCTTTACTCATTTGTATGTGACCCTACAACCATGATTGGAGGTCCGCGTGTTTTCCAGGTTTGGGGTCACAAAAGTATTAGCCCTAACTTACAAGCCTAACCATAGACAACTGAAATACTCATAAAGCTGTTATACACAGCTTTATGAGCCTAATAATCCTTCGCTGTGAGTATATACCACTTAATTTTCACACCTAAAAATAACTCATGATGGGTATAGTTTATAACATTAACTATACTGGCTTCTAATAGATAAGGGGATTCCCACCACTGCAGCAATAAGTGCCATCCGTAAAGGTACACTTAATTTAACTGTTTTAAAATACAGCTCAAACTCTGTATTATCAATGGCATAATCAAATTGATTTTTATTTCTTGGTAGCGGGTGCATTGCACCTATTACTTTCCCTGTGCTTTTCTTTATACTCTCCAGGTCTGCTAAACTAATAAAGTGTTGTTGAATTCTCTTTAAAAACAGCTCTCGTTCAACGTCATCCGTAGCCAATGAAGTGATTGGTAAGTAAACCAAGTCACTCCTACTTAGTAATTCCAAGTTTTCTATTCGACTTAAGTCAGTAAACTCTTCAAATTTAGCACCCAAATCTATTAATGTCTCCCGCACATTAGAAGGTATCATATGCTCAGCTGAGCCTGTATAAACTATTCGTGCTCCTAATTTTGCCATACCAATTGCAAATGCATGCCCTGACCGATAGCCACGTGAAAGGTCAGGGGAAGTCAAAAGTACGACAATATCTTTAAATGGTTTGTTAATAAACCGCCAAACTGTATAAATATCAGCCAGTGCCTGAGTTGGGTGATAACAATGACCAAAGCCACCAGAGATTATAGGGGAAACTCTACTCCCCAATAGTTCTACTGCTTCTAGTACTTCATTTTCATTTCCATGACGCAATACAATTAAATTAGCGAATTCTGAAACTACCCGTAGAGTATCTTTTAAAGATTCCCCACGGGTAACAGCTGAATGACGTAATGGATCAACTTCATTAATAACCTGCCCACCCAACTGCTTCATAGCATATTCATAACTGGTACGAGTGCGGGTACTTGGCTGAAAAAATAGATTATATATTACCCGACCTAACATTAACTGGCAGCCACTATTTTTTAATTCATCCATTAAGTCTGCCATTTTAAATAACGTAATGAACTGATCCTGGCTCCAGCCACTCAGATCAAAAAGATGCTGATGCAATATTCCTAATTCATCGACTTTCTGAATGATCTCACTATACAACGCACCATGTTGATTCATCACAAATTCCATCTTTTAAAAAGATTTTTTTTGGACAGTTCTAAATTGGTTATATAAAGAACAAAAATTCCAGTATAGCCAGTTCAACGTCAAAGGTAACTGTTATATGTATTTTACTGAAGGTACAGGCAAGGTATCATATCGGTATTTACAACCTTCACCTGGCACTACCTTAATGATTTCATAGGTAACATTGTTAAAGCCAAGTTTGTTAAGTTCAGGCATTTGTGTTTTCTCAAATAATTCACCAGCATCTTGATATTCAGCCATTAAGTTACCCCAAGAGGTCACATTACAGTAAGTGAACACTCCCTCCCTTTTTAATAGCTTCCCAGCACATTCTAAAAACATAAATTGTCTTCTATGGAGCTCGACTTCAGATAAAGGTGATGCATCGAATAAAATGGCATCAAAACTACCAGGAGCGAATAGGTCAATTACTTCCTGCCATTTTCCCATTATAGGTATTACCTTACTTTTTGCATGATGACTAAATGCCATCAGTTGTTTGAAAACCTCTATATTAGGCTCAACAATCACATGTTCAGTAACACCAAATTCCTGGATAAAGCTACTGGAAAGTCCCAAACCAAATCCTAATTCCAACACTCGCCCACCATTACTTGCTGCTACTTTCGCCAATTCTCTCATATACTCAGTTTGCCAGCGCTCCATCACTGGGTGGCCACAGATTTGTAGTGTTCCTTCTTGAGTATTATAGGTAGCCTCTGCAGACTCCCAAGCATTGTAATAGTCATAATCCTTTTCAAGAGTAAAGCCAGCTGCTAACTTATTCCTATCAGTCATGGAAATTTCCTTTTTGATCGAGCCTATTCTTTTAACTCAAAAACACCCTACAAGAAAAAGTCAAGTTTTCTAGCTAAAAGTCCTGTATTGCTATTAATTATAAAAAGCTTGTTAGCTTTCGTTTGCACGGTTATATTCGATAAAGTTTACAATTAAACAACAGAAACGACTGTATGCTATAACTATGCAAAGATAAGGTTACTTCAAATTGTACATAAAATAAAATACAACATAAGTTTTCTTGTTCATACTGGTAAGCATAAAACAATGAACCATCTTCAGCTCAAATAATGACTCCAATAGCCTTAAGTTAACCCATCCAATACGAAAAATAAAGTTTAACACCACATTGAGTAAAGTTGTACAGTTAGCTTAATAATTTTATTAGCGATATATTAACTCGCAGGTAAGTACTCATGAACAAGCCATTTATATTTATCTGTCGTATAGTAATTTTCTAAGCCTAGAATTACTATTAATATCTGTTAAAAGAGGAAAATCGACAAATGAACAGTGTTCAGGATATCTATGCGTTTCTAAATAAACTGGATTTTATTGATCTTGGAGAGCGTGAAAATAAGAACAAAATATCCCTGCAACACATATCTCCAGAAGTAAAGAATAAAAGTTCGTTATACAAAGAACCCGTGTTTGTTGCAGTTAGTTTAGAAAGCTTAGCCTTTCTTAATAAAAAATTTTCGGCCATTATAAAGTTTCTAGAGAACTTCAAAAACACAGCCTTGTATATTTGTGACTCACCCTATGAATACACACTACAAATAAAATATGGAATCTCAAAAAAACAGTCAAGAGAGCTAGCCTTGTTAGTTGCAGCTAAAACCATTGCTCATCAAAAAGAAGTTTGTAGAAGAGCAAATCACCCAGAACCAATATACATTCATCACTCTAAGTTAGAATTTCACCCAGAGTATGAAAAACTTTATACTCATTTGAATGAAATGCTTTTAGAAAATAGCTCATTTCAAAATCTTGTCAATAATTTCAGCGAGTTTTATCTATTACGAATTAGCGAAAAAGTGAGCTGTACAAAACAACATGCACTTTGTCTGTCAAAGCAGTACTTATTATCAGAACTAACAGCTGCAGGAATTTTGAACACACAAGGATACTATGCGATGCTATATCCTGGAAATATTAATTCTATTTCAGGATTTTTACAGCTTTCACTAAACAACGAAGTAGCAAAATTTTATCAAGGATTTAAATTTGTCTCTTTGAGAAATAATCGCAAGAAAAAGAAACGAGGTCGCATAATACAAAATGTAGCATAACCAGTATAAGAGCATTTTTTTTCTAACACTCTACATCAATATGTAAAAGGTAGAGTGTTAGAAAGCATTACAACTAACGAAAAATTTAAATGGCTTTACATCAGAGCATGAAGTGACATGTCCATCCAGCAAGTAGGTAAACGGCGTTTAGTGGTTTGTAAAGTCCAATAAGCATCCACCTTTAAATAATGACTATTTTTCATTAACAATACTCTAATCCCATTAAATATAAAACCAACATCAAAAAGCACACCCACTTAGAAAAATATTTATATTTAAAGAGCACATTTTTCTATCACACATACTACCTGAGGTTGATTAGCCTTCCACATATTCTGCCTCTCACCTGGAGCCTGCTCTTGTTTTAAACCTATAAAATCAGCATTTTCTTCAATAAACTGTCTAGTAAAAATGAGCTTGCTAATATCAAAAGGCTGTTCATTAAAAGGTATTATCCCACTAATTAAGGCCATAGCAGCTAAATCATCCTTTGTTTCTCCAAAAAATACAGAGTCAAACTTATGTATATTTAACTTTGGCTTAAACATCGGCCACTCTTCTGTCAAATACCTTGCTACTCCTTTTTCTGCCAGCAGTTGATTTCTTGTCTTATATAAGATATTTAGCCTATCAGTCAACACTTGGTTATAGTTTTTATTATAATAATCAACAGTTGCTTGTCCCACATACCCTTGCTCATCATCAGCATAAGCTAAAAATATCTTCCCTCCCAGTTTCAACTGTGAGTATAAAAACTTAACAAACGTAACCAATCCCTTTTCTGGCAAAAAATTAGTCTTATGCCAGTCAACTAAGTGATAAATTACATGAGAAGCGATGACTAAATCAGCAGGCCTTTCCAGTTTTTTCTCAAAAATATCCTCGACAGGAGACTGAATACACTCACCAATCGTTATATTCGCATTTTCTAGCCGATGAATATACTCTTGAAGCATCTTTGAGTTAGGCTCATTTATTGTAAAATATGCATTTTGTGGGATATGTTTTTTAATAAGCAAATCTATCATTTCCCCACTACCACCACCAACATCAAAAATATGGGACTCAGTAGGAAGCTGCTTAATCAACTGACTAAGTAACGGGATAAAGTCTTTTCTTTGAGTATTACCAACGAAAGGATCCAAAGGGGCTGAACTGAGCTTCATCACTCTTTTGCAAAAGGAGTTAAGGTATGCTTCATTATTTGTTAACTGATCAAACTCCATACGAATTGACTGAGATATCACCTTCAACTAACTCCATTTTTTTAACAAGATATTTCCTATCTTTTAATAACAATTACAAAAAACAACTATATATTTATTAATTACTTACAACAGATAGTTTACACTCTTCTCTATTACAATGGTATCAGTTCACTACGATATGAGCTATTTTGCATAGTGTAACAAACTATAATTTTCTAGAATTCTGACAATAATTTCAACAGTACCTATATAATCCCTTGCAAACAAGTAGCACCAACTTACTAAAATACCTCCGACTTTTGTACTGATTGATTCGACAGTTCACCCTAACCATGCAGAGTGTCGTGTTTAAGTAAACAAGCTAAAGCCTCTATGAGACAATTAACAAGATTTATGACTGAATTATAGGGAAAGAATATGAAAAAACATTTAGTATTTTATCTTTTTATTTCAATCGTACTACCATATACAACTTATGTGAGCCCTGGCTTTGCTTCTAATACTACCATTTATTATGGTGGCGATATTATAACAATGAATGATTCATCTCCAACAGCTGGTGCATTGGTTGTCAAGGATGGTATTATCGAATCTGTTGGCTCTCAAAGTTTGCTTTTTAATCAATATCACACCAAAACCACCAAGCTAGTTAATTTGAATGGTAAGACCCTATTACCAGGCTTTATAGATGCCCATGGTCATTTCACACTTGTTGGTTTTTTAGCTCAGTCAGCAAACTTATTACCACCACCTGACAGTACTGTAAGCAACTTTAAGAGTATGGCTGATAAGCTATTGTCTCATGTCAATAGCCCCCAAGCCATTAATACTGGTTGGGTAATTGGTATGGGTTATGACAATGCTCAGCTGGAAGAACAACATCACCCGACAGCTGCAGACCTAGACAAGATTATTGCTGATAAACCTGTTGTTGTTATTCATCAATCTGGTCATCTAGCTGCTGTAAATAGCAAAGGTTTAGCGCTAATTGGTTACAATGCATTAACCCCTAACCCGCCTGGTGGCATCATACGACGAGTTAAAGGCACTAATCAACCTAATGGTGTACTGGAAGAATCGGCATTTTTTAACATATTGGTTAAGCTGCTATCTACAGGCCACCAGCAAAATCCCTTTGCGATGATTCAAAGTAGTCAGGCAGCCTATGCAGCAGCAGGGTTTACCACCGCACAAGAAGGCCGCGCCACTAATAGCGAGATGAAAGGCTTAATCCTTGCAGCTCAGCATAAAAAACTACAAATTGATGTAGTTAGCTATCCAGATCCTACCTTTTATCAGGATGACTCATCATTCCAGTTAATGATGTCACAAAGACCAATATCTTATTTTAACCATTACCGTGTTGGTGGAATCAAGCTTTCCTTAGATGGTTCACCACAAGCTAAAACGGCTTGGTTAACTCAGCCTTATCATATTCCACCCTATGGACAAAACAACAATTATCGTGGTTACCCTGCCATGCAAACAGAAGATGTACAAAAATATGTAAATATGGCTTTTTCCAATAATTGGCAATTGCTGGTACATAGCAATGGTGATGCAGCATCAGACCAATTCATAACAGTAGTTGATAATGCTATTAAAACCTTAGGTTCATCAGATTATCGGTCTGTTATGATTCATGCCCAAATTATTAGAGAAGACCAATTAGATGTATTATCAGCTTTAAAAGTGATCCCATCATTTATGTCAGTACATACTTTCTACTGGGGCGATTGGCATCGAGACTCTGTGCTTGGCTCTGAGAGAGCAGCTAGAATATCACCTGCCCAGTCAGCTCTTAAGCGGAATATCCTTTATACCAGCCATAATGATGCACCTGTCACTCTACCAAATGCAATGATGATTTTATCCAGCCAAGTGAACCGCACAACACGAAGTGGAACAATATTAGGTAAGGAACAACAGGTTTCTATAATGGATGCACTTAAATCAATCACCACTAATGCCGCTTATCAGTATTTTGAAGAAGACCGAAAAGGTAGCCTAGAGCCTGGTAAATTAGCCGATTTGGTTATTCTTGATAAAAATCCTTTAGAAGTTGACCCTGAAAAAATAAATACAATAAAAGTAGTTGAGACACTTAAGCAAGGTAAAACTATTTATAAGGCAACTTCAATGTAGTCTATAATTAAGGGCACCTCTAACTTATGCTATGCATAGAATAAGTTAGATCGCCTGGATGTTATGCTGTTTTATGAAAGTAACCCTATGTCTTTAAGAGCTTGTTTTAATTCCTTTTCTCTACCCTCTTTTGGCCACCCAACTATTTGCTGTCTTAGTTTACCATCTAAGTAAAAGTAAAATGTGGGTGTTCCCCAATAGCTAATCTCAGGCCAGTCAGACTCCTTATAGGTATAAGCCATTTTTATCGATGCATTTTTCTTATTACTCTCTACTACCTCATCTATATATAGCCGGCCAGTAACAGGCATTATCCAGGTTGAGTAGCTTTCAAACACTGATAGGAGTTCTGGTTTAGTTTGCAGCCAAGACAAATAAGCGCGTGAAGAACCACATATAGGAGAACTGATAACAATTATTTGAGCACCTTGAGAAAAAATATATGGCTTTTGTGCCAAAACTTTTCCATCTTGCTCAATAAATAAAAGACTACGCTCTTCCACTTCATTACCTTTTATAGTCGGTAATTGTGAAAGATCTGTATCTGGGTGCTGTTTTTTTAGTTGATTAGCTTGTTTAAACTGGCGTATTTGAACATAGGCTCTATACATTTCATTTAGCTGACTTTTATTTTTTTCTCCACGCTTGATTGCTTCATCCAGTACTGCCTCCATGTAGTTTACATGAGCAATATTACTAGTATAGAAAGCTATAGTGTGGATACTTTTATAAACTTTGTGCAATTCTTGTGTGCTGAGCTCCCTGAATGATTGCCGGTTATCTATACAATTTTTAAATAGTTTTTCATAAGTCTTTGACTTGCTAGATACTAATTTTCCATTAATTAACAAGCTATCATTTTGGCTCTCAATTTGGCTTATATAAGAAGTTATTTTATCGGTATCTATCTTCTTAGAGTTTTCACAATTGAACTGAAGGGCTGCTATAGGGAAACTGACAAAACAACCAAAAATCAAAATATAAAAATACATAGTTAACTCCTTTTAGTAAGCTCCTCATTCTAACCTAATAATTTCATATTTATTACAATCTCATACCAATAGCACTCTTATTCATATAAGTTGGGAATATAATGAATATTACTGCCTCACCACAAAGTTAGAAACAAAAAAGCCAGTTTAAACACTGGCTTATCAGTTTTTTGGTCCTAAAATAATAAAATCAATTACTTTTTTCCTCCAAATACTGAATAACATTTTGACTACAAACTTTTTTAGCTAAACTAACAGCAGAATATCCATAGCTGTCTTTTATATACCCATAACGAATCATTTTTAGGTGTAACTGAGTACCTAATCTGCAAACTCAGCTAATCCATTACCCATGAT